>JAYUGN010000071.1:0-2220 GCA_043767605.1 Gammaproteobacteria bacterium | reverse complement strand
GCACGCGCTTGACCTTGTTGATCTCGGCCGGGTCCACGTCGAAATGCGCGATGAACTTCGCGCTGCGCGCGAACTTGGACGGCACGCCGGCCACGCGGTCGTCGAAGCGCGCGCCGACCGTGATCAGGAAGTCGCAGTCGTCCACCGCGTAGTTGGCAAACGCCGTGCCATGCATGCCGAGCATATGCAGCGAGAGCGGCTCGGTGGTGTCGTAGCTGCCGATGCCCATCAGCGTCGTCACGGCGGGAATCCCGAAGGCATGCGCGAAGTCACGCAGTGGCTGCGCCGCCTCGCCGTAGATCACGCCGCCGCCGCAATAGAGCAGGGGCCGGCGCGCGCGCGACAGCATCTCGAAGAAGCGCTCGGACTGCTCGTCGGTGAGCGTGTTCTTCTCGAGTGCGCGCTGGCGGGCGCGGAAGCCCGGCACCGGCAGTACGCCGCGGCCCATGAAATCCATCGCCGCGTTCTGCACGTCCTTGGGGATATCGATCACGACCGGGCCCGGGCGGCCGCTGCGCGCGATCTCGAAAGCCGTGCGCACGGTGGCCTCGAGGCGCCGCGGGTCGGTGATGAGGAACACGTGCTTGGCGCAGGCGCCGAAGATGTTCGAGACGGGCGCTTCCTGGAAGGCGTCGGTTCCCATCGCCGCCGTCGGCACCTGGCCGCAGATCAGCACGATGGGGATCGAGTCCGCCATGCAGTCGCGCACCGGCGTGACGCAGTTGGTTGCTCCGGGGCCGGAGGTCACCAGTGCCACGCCGACCTTGCCGGTGGCGCGCGCATAGCCTGCCGCCATGAAGCCCGCGCCCTGCTCATTCGCCGGCACGATCAGCGGCATCTTGTCGGCGTTGTCCTTGTTGAAGCGGAAGATCGCGTCGTAAGTCGGCAGGATCGCGCCGCCCGAGTAGCCGAACACGAAGCCGACGCCTTCGTCTGCCAGCACCTGCACGACGACCTCGGCACCGGTCAGCGAAGCTCCGGCGCGGGGGTGCGAGGCGAGGCTGGCAGGTTCGTGCGTCATGGCGATTCCGGGTGCGCTTGGGAAGCAGAAAAACGGGGTGGAAGCCTGACACGCGCGCTGTTGCGCTGCAACACAAACGCCGGTAAGGTCTGCCGCTCTCGGAAAGGGCGAAAAAGTGCGTCACATCATCTCGATCCTGCTGCAGAACGAAGCCGGCGCGCTGGCGCGCGTTTCCGGCATGTTTTCGGCGCGCGGCTACAACATCGAGTCGCTGACGGTCGCCACCACCCACGACCCCACCATGTCGCGCCTGACGCTGGTGACCACCGGCTCCGACGCCGTGATCGACCAGATCATCAAGCAGTCGCGCAAGCTCATCGACGTGGTCGAAGTCGCGGACCTGACGGGCCGCGAACACGTCGAAATGGAACTGTTGCTCATCAAGGTCGAAGTCACCGGCCCCTCCGCGCGCGCGCTGGTCGAGCTGATTCGCCGCTACCGCGGCCAGCTGCTCGACGAGTCGCAGAACACGCGCACCGTGCAGATCACCGGCACCGGCCTGGAGGTCAACGACTTCATCAAGGAAATGCAGGGCGTCGCGCGCGTGCTTGAAGTCGTGCGCAGCGGCGTCGCCGCGATCGAGCCGGGCCACGCCGTGCTGGCCGCCGCGCCGGACCACGCCGCGTAATCTCTTCCAAGGAGCTTTCAAAAGTGAGCATCAAGGTTTTCTACGACAAGGACGCCGACCTCTCCCGCATCAAGGGCAAGAAGGTCGCCATCATCGGCTACGGCTCGCAGGGCCATGCGCATGCGCAGAACCTGAAGGACTCCGGGGTCAGCGTCGTCGTCGGCCTGCGCAAGGGTTCCGGCTCGTGGAAGAAGGCCGAAGGCGCCGGCCTCGCCGTCGCCGAGGTCAATGACGCCGTGAAGGCCGCGGACGTCGTGATGATCCTCGCGCCGGACCAGGACCAGCGGAAGATCTACGAAGACAGCGTCGCGCCGCATCTCAAGCAGGGCGGCGTGCTGGCGTTTGCGCACGGCTTCAACATCCATTTCGGCCTCGTGATGCCGCGCAGCGATCTGGACGTGATCATGGTCGCGCCCAAGGGCCCCGGCCATCTCGTGCGTGGCACCTACAGCCAGGGCGGCGGCGTGCCCTGCCTGCTGTGCATCCACCAGAACCCCTCGGGCCAGGCCCGCGAACTGGGCCTTGCGTATGCCTCCGCCATCGGCGGCGGCCGCGCCGGCATCATCGAGAC
>JAYUGN010000070.1:0-2229 GCA_043767605.1 Gammaproteobacteria bacterium | reverse complement strand
GCAGCACGAACGGGTAATGCGTGCAGGCCAGCACGATGGTGTCGGCGCCGGCCTTCAGCATCGGCGCCAGCCACTCGCGCAGCAGCGCCTCGAGCTCGGGCGACTCGGTGTCGCCGGCTTCAATGCACGAGACCAGGCCGGGGCAGGGCTGGTTGACCAGCGTGAGGTTTGCGGCGAAGCGCTCGACCGCGAGCATGAACATGCGGCCCTGCAGGGTCCCGGGCGTCGCCATCACGCCGACCACGCCGCTCCTGGTCTCCATCGCGGCGGGCTTCACCGCCGGCTCCATGCCGACGAAGGGAATGTCCGGATATTTCTGGCGGAGGTCTTTCAGCGCCGCGGCCGAGGCCGTGTTGCAGGCCACCACGATCGCCTTGCAGCTGCGCTTGAGCAGTGCGCCGGTCAGCACGAAGGCGTAGTCGCGGATCTGCTCGGTCGGCCGCGGGCCGTAGGGCACGTGGGCCTGGTCGGCGAGGTAGACCGTGCTCTCGGCGGGGCACTCGCGCACCACCTCGCGCCAGACTGTCAGGCCGCCGACGCCGGAGTCGAAGATGCCGATCGGGCGCGGATCAGCCACGCAGGAGCCTGGCCCAGTCGTACGCCGGATCGCCGACCACGGCGAACGAGGCATTCAGCACCGAGTCTTTTTCGTTGCAGGCCAGGCGCGTGAGTCCGGGGAGCTGCCAGACGGCGCCGCCCGCCTGCTCGACGATGCACTGGCCGGCCGCGGTGTCCCATTCCGAGGTCGGCCCGAAGCGGGGGTAGAAATCCGCCGAGCCTTCGGCGACCAGGCAGAACTTCAGCGAGCTGCCACGGCCGATGGCCTCGTGCCTGGGCGCCCGCGCGATCAGCGCCGAGGTTTCCGGTCCGGCGTGCGAGCGGCTGACGATCCAGGTCGGCGTCGCCGGCAGCCGGCGCGTGGCGATCGGCACGCGCTGGTTGTTCTCGACCTTGAATGCGCCGATGCCGGTGGCGGCGCCATAAGTTGCGCCGGTGGCCGGAGCGTGGATCACGCCGAGTACCGGCTGGTGGTCCTCGATCAGCGCGATGTTCACGGTGAACTCGCCGTTGCGCTTGACGAACTCGCGCGTGCCGTCGAGCGGGTCGATCAGCCAGTAGCGCTGCCAGGCCTTGCGCGTGGCGTAGGGGATGTCGGCGCCTTCCTCGGACAGGCAGGGCAGCTCGGGCGTGCGCTGCCGCAGCGACTCGACGATGAGCTTGTGCGAGGCGAGGTCGGCGGCCGTCAGCGGTGATTCGTCGCCCTTGTGCGTCACGGCGAAGTCGCTCTCGTACACCTCGAGGATGCGGCCGCCGGCCTGCACCGCGAGCGCGAGCGCGTGGTCGAGCAGGGCGGCGAGGTCGGGCGTCATGGCGCGGCTATCATAGGTCATGGCCATTCACTGGCCGTCGGTCGAGCACGTGATGCTCGACATGGACGGCACCATCCTCGACCTCGCCTTCGACAACCATTTCTGGCGGGAAGTGGTGCCCGGGCGCTATGCGCAGCAGAAGAGCATCTCGGTCGAGGACGCGCGCGCCGAGCTCGAGCCGCACTTCACCTCGCTGCAGGGCCGCCTGCAGTGGTACTGCCTCGATTACTGGAGCGAGCTGACGCGCCTGGACCTCGCCGCGCTCAAGGCCGAGGTGCGCCACCGCATCGCGCCGCTGGACGGCGCGGAAGACTTCCTGCGCGCGGTGCGCGACAGCGGCCGCAGGCTCTGGCTCGTCACCAACGCCCACCGCAACAGCTGGTCGCTGAAGATGGAGCAGACCGGCCTGGGGCCGTGGTTCGAGAAAGTGATCTGCTCGCACGACTTCGGCGCGCCAAAGGAAGACCCGGCGTTCTGGACCGGCCTGCACGCGCGGCATCCGTTCGACAAGGATCGCGCACTGTTCGTGGACGATTCGCTGCCCGTGCTGCGTGCCGCGAAGGCCTACGGCATCGGCCAGCTGGTCGCGATCCGCAAGCCCGACACGACGCAGCCCGCGCGCACGATCATGGAAATGCCAGCCGTGGACCGGCTGGCCGACCTGCTGCCGCTGGCCTGATCTATCGCGCCCTCGCTGCCGCTCGGTACGCCCTCGCTACTCGCTCGGGTGCGAACCGCTCTGCGTCGTGACAGTGGATGGGCGGGGCTGCCACGGTGGGCTTGCTGCGCAATGGCTCGCCGACCCGCGGCTTGCCTCGCGGAGCCAAGTCTCCGCTCGTCTGCGCCGCGCCCCGTTGGG
>JAYUGN010000069.1:0-6630 GCA_043767605.1 Gammaproteobacteria bacterium | reverse complement strand
AGCGCTCGGGGCCGGCAATCCGCGAGATCTGCAGCGCGCCCTGAAGCGCGGCGCCGATTTCCACGGCCTTGTCCTCCGAGCGGCCCGCGTAACGCATCACGCCCTGCGCGCGGCCCTGCTCCAGGGTCTTGATCAGCCACTCGTAGTGCTCGCGCATCAGCGTGCGGGCCTGCTCGCGCATGGTCTCGGGGATGGCGTGGAACTCCGCGCCGAGCACCCCGCCGGGGCAGCACTTGCCGTCGGCCACCAGGAAATCGTTGTAGGTGCGGAAGTAGGCCTGCAGCCGGGCCCAGGCGCAGTCGTACCGCGAGGTGGTCGCCGTCCACTCCCGGAAACGGGCCTGGTAGCGGCGCACCAGCGCCACGCCCAAGTCTTCCTTGGCCGGGAAGTGGTAATGGATCGCGGCGTTGCGCACGCCGAGCTGGACCGCGATGTGCTGGTAGCTGAAGGCGTTGTAGCCGCGGCGCTGCAGCAGCGCTTCGGCCGCGTTGAGGATTTCCTCGCCTGTGTCGCGGCGGCGCGAGCGGCGCCTGCCCGCGATGTTTCCGACGACTGATTTCAGCATGGGCGCGAGTATGAAACGCCGCCCGCGCGGCCGCAATAAAAAAAATTAACTAGGTTGCCCGGCCACGATCAGCGCGACCACGTGCGCCGCGATGCCTTCCGTGCGGCCGACGGCATCGAGCCCTTCGTGGGTGGTGGCCTTGACGCTGACCGCGTCGGCGGCGATGCCGAGGTCGGCGGCAAGGAGCTTGCGCATGGCCAGCACGTGCGAGGCGACCCGCGGCGCCTGCGCCACCAGCGTGGCATCCACGTTGCCCACCGCCCAGCCCCGCTGGGCCAGGGCCGCAACGACTTCGCGCAGCAGCACGCGGCTGTCGGCGCCACGCCATTTCGGGTCGGTATCGGGAAACCAGTGGCCAATGTCGCCGAGCGCCGCCGCGCCCAGCAGGGCATCGCACAGCGCGTGGATCAGCACGTCGCCGTCGGAGTGCGCAACGATCCGGAACTCGCAGGCGATGCGCACGCCGCCGAGCGTCACGCCGTCGCCGGGCTCCAGGCGGTGCACGTCGTAACCGTGGCCGATGCGGAACGGCGCGCCCTTCACCGGCCCTCCAGCCGCGCCAGCCAGAACTCGGCGAGCGCGAGGTCGTCGGGCACGGTGACCTTGAGGTTGCTCTCGCTGCCGAGCACCAGCTTCGGGCGGTAGCCGGCGGCTTCCATGGCACTGGCCTCGTCCGTGATGTCGAGCCCCTTGGCGATGGCGTCCTCGATCGCGGCCTGCAGCAAGTCGCGGCGGAACATCTGCGGGGTCTGCGCGCGCCACAGCTCGCGGCGGTTCACGGTGGAGGCCGCGTGCGTGCCTTCCGCGCGCTTGATCGTGTCCGTCATCGGCACGGCCAGCAGCCCGCCGTGCCCGGTGGAGGCTTCGTCGCGCAGGCGCTCAAGCTCGGCCCGCGTCAGGCAGGGGCGCGCGCCGTCATGCACCAGCACGTAAGGCGCCGGCGTCTTCGACAGCTCGGCCACGCGCTTGAGGCCGGCCAGCACCGAGTCCGCACGCTGGTTGCCGCCCTCGGCGGTATGGATCTTCCAGTGCTTGCCCAGCGCGAGCTTGGGGAATTCATCGTCGGCCGGCGAGGTCACGATCACCACGCCGTCGATCCAGGGCGCGTCCATCAAGGTATTGGCGGCGTACTCCAGCACGCAGCGGCCGCGCAGCTTCAGGTATTGCTTGGGCTTGGCCGCGCGCATGCGCGCGCCGGTGCCCGCCGCCGGAATCACCGCCCAGTAATGCGCACCCGGTACCGTGTTCAACTCGAGGGGGGACTCACGACGAGGAAGAAAGTTTCGCCGTTGCGGACCATGCCCAGGCTGATGCGCGCGCGGGACTCGATGGCGGCCACGCCGGACTTGAGGTCGCGGATCTCGGCATCGAGCGCGGCGTTGCGCGCGCGCAGCCGCTCGTTCTCTTCGGTCCGGGCGCTGGCCTCGACGCTGAGCCGGTGCGTGTGCGCAAGCCCGCCATCGGCGATCCACAGCCGATACTGCAGGCCCACCAGCAGCAGGCTCAAAACAACTGTAAGAATGCGTCGCATCCCATTAATCTAGCGCAGTTTTATGGGGAATGCTTTGGCGCCGGGGTAGCGGGCCCGCGCGCCGAGCTCGCGCTCGATGCGCAGCAGCTGGTTGTACTTCGCGGTGCGGTCGGAACGGCACAGCGAGCCGGTCTTGATCTGGGTGGCCGCGGTGGCCACCGCAAGGTCGGCAATCGTCGCGTCCTCGGTCTCGCCTGAGCGGTGCGAGACGATGCTGGCGTAGCCGGCCTTGTCGGCCATGCGGATCGCCGCCAGCGTCTCGGTCAGCGTGCCGATCTGGTTGGGCTTGATCAGGATCGCGTTGGCGATTTTCTCGTCGATGCCGCGCTTCAGGATCTTCGTGTTGGTCACGAACAGGTCGTCGCCGACCAACTGCACCTTGTCGCCAATTTTCTTTGTCAGCATCGCCCAGCCGGCCCAGTCGCCCTCCGCGCAGCCGTCCTCGACCGAAATCACCGGGTAGCGCGCGCAGATGTCGGCGAGGTAGCTGGTGAACTCGTCCGGCGAGAACTTGCGGCCCTCGCCTTCCAGGTCATATTTCCCGTTATGGAAGAACTCGCTGCTGGCCACGTCGAGGCCAAGATAGATGTCCTTGCCGAGCCTGTAGCCGGCCTTCTCCACCGCCTCGCCGAGCACCTGCAGCGCCGCCTCGTTGGACGGCAGGTCCGGCGCGAAGCCGCCTTCATCGCCGACGGCCGTATTGAGCTTGCGGCCCCGCAGCAGACCCTTGAGCGCATGGAACACCTCGGTGCCCCAGCGCAGCGCCTCGGAAAAACTCGGCGCGCCCACCGGCAGGATCATGAATTCCTGGATGTCCACGTTGTTGTCGGCATGCGCACCACCGTTGATGACGTTCATCATCGGCACCGGCAGCGTGGTCGCCCGGCTGCCGCCGAGGTGGCGGTACAGCGGCAATCCCTTCTCCGCAGCCGCGGCGTGGGCGGCCGCCAGCGACACCGCGAGGATCGCGTTGGCGCCCAGGCGCGACTTGTTCTCGGTGCCGTCGAGCTCGATCATCGCCTCGTCCAGCGCGCGCTGATCCTGTACGTCGAGGCCCGTCACGCGCTTCGCGAGCGCCCGGTTGATGTTGGCCACGGCGGTCTTCACGCCCTTGCCGAGGTAGCGCTGCGGGTCGCCGTCGCGCAGCTCGACGGCTTCGCGCGTGCCGGTCGAAGCCCCCGACGGCGCCGCGGCGCGGCCGCGCGCGCCATTCTTCAGCGTGACCTGCGCTTCCACCGTGGGATTGCCGCGCGAATCGAGGATTTCGAGGCCGGTGACCTTGGCGATTTTTGACATGGATATCAGGATCTTGGCGGGTGGAGTAGATATTCCCCAAGGACGACGACGCCCCCGAGGCGAGATAGTATGGCGCATACGGGCGCAAGAACCCCGCCACCGAGGGCAGCGAAAGTCTGATGAAAAAACACAGCCGCTTCGCTCGAACGCTGGCCGTGCTGGCGCTCATCGGCTGCGCCGCAGCGTCGGCCGGGAACGGCCCCGCCACTCCTTATTGGTCCGTCGAGCTGGGGCGCCACGACACGCGCGAGCAGGCACTCGCGCAGATGCGCAACCTTCCGGCCGTCGAACAGTTACGCGCCGAGCAGCGCAAGCACGGCTGGTACGTTCGCGCCGGCACCTGGGCAGACCAGGCCCAGGCCGACGCCGCGCGCAAGTCCCTCGCTCAGCGCGGCGTGAAAGTCCGCGTGCTGCGCATCGAGCACGCCGCAGCCTGGGTTGTGCCCGGCGCGCCCGCTGCGCCTGTTGTCGCCGCCGCGCGCGCGGCCCCCGTTGCGGTCGTCGCGACGCCAGCGCCGCCTGCTGCACCGGCCGCCGTTGCTGCCGCCGAGCCGGCAGAGTCCGACTTCACGGGCCTGGAGCTCGAGCAACTGCTCGCGATGCAGATCACCGGCGTCACGGGTCGCGCCGCTTCATACCTGCAATCGCCGGCGGCCCTCTTCGTGCTGACCGGCGAGGACATCCGCCGCGCCGGCGTGCGCAGCATCGCCGAGGCCCTTCGCCTGGTGCCGGGCCTTCAGGTCTTCCGCAGCAGCGCGCAGGACTACACGATCACTTCACGCGGTTTCGGCGCGGACAAGCTGCAGGTGCTGGTGGACGGCCGCAGCGTCTACTCGCCGCTGAGCTCCACCACGTTCTGGGACGTGCTCGACACCTACCTCGAGGATATCGCCCGCATCGAGGTCATCCGCGGGCCGGGCGCCACAATCTGGGGCGCCAACGCCGTCAACGGCGTGATCAACATCGTCACCAAGCTGCCCAGCGATACGGCCGGCACGCACGTGCTCGCCGGCGGCGGCAACGAGGAACGCGCTTTCGGCGGATTCCGCAGCGGCGGCCGCGTCGGCGATTTCGGCCAGGGCCGCGCGTACGTGCAGGCGCGCGAGCGTGACGCCACCGAGCGCTCGGACGGCTCCGTGAGCAACGACGGCATCTCGCAGGTGCAGGCCGGCGCGCGCGTGGACGGCTCACTCGGCACGATGGGTAACCTCACGCTCAGCGGCGACGTCTACAAGGCACGCACCTACAGCGCGGCCTTCCCTTCGGGCGCTGCAGCTGACGGCGACGCTGCGGGCCGCAACGCCGGCGTGCAGTGGTCGCTCCCGTGGAGTGGCGGCAGCGAGACCGTGACCCGATTCTCCTACGACGGCTACGACCGCATGGCGCCGACGATCTACTCGGAGAGCCGCGACACCTGGGATCTCAGCCTCCAGCAGAACGTCGCCCCTGTCGCCGGGCACCGGGTCACCGGTGGCGTAGGCGCGCGCATCTCGCACGATGAGACCGGCGGGCCACCGCTGCTGATCGTGTGGCAGCCGTCCGACCGCACGACCCGCACCTACAGCGCGTTCCTGCAGGACGAAGCGACGATCGGCGACTGGTCGCTGGTGGTCGGCAGCAAGTTCGAGAACAACACCTTCGCCCACTTCGAATACGAGCCGAGCGCCCGCCTGGGCTGGGCCATCACGCCGCAGGTGTTCACCTGGGCCGCGGTCTCGCGCGCGACGCGCACGCCCAACCGCGTGGACCACGACATCGGCATCGCCTGCTCGGGACCCGGCGTCCCGCTTCCCGCCTGCGTCGGCACCGAGGTCATCACCATCGGCAAGCCGATCGATTCCGAGAAGGTGCTGGCCTACGAATGGGGCCTGCGCACGCAGTTCACGCCCGAGCTGATTGGCGACATCTCGCTGTTCGCCAACGACTACACCGATCTGCGCAGCACGGAAGCCGGCTTTGTCTTCGCCAACCGCGCGAACGCGCACGGCTACGGCGGCGAAGTCTCCGCCTCGTGGCGTCCGGCCGATTGGGTCTCGATGACCGGCTTCTACAATTACGTGACGATCGACGGCCGCACCGACGCCGGCAGCACCGACACCACCACGGTGGCCACCCTCGAGAACAGCACGCCGCAGCAGGCGGCCGGCCTGCGCCTCGGCGTGCAGCCGCTGGCCTCGCTCAGCGTGGACAGTTTCCTGCGCTACGTGGACAACGTGCCGGCGCAGAAGATCCCCACCTACACCGAGCTGAACCTCCGGCTCGGCTGGCAGGCCACGCCGCTGATCGAACTGTCGCTCGTCGGCGAGAACCTGCTCGATGCCGCGCATCCGGAGTACGGCGCCAGTGCGGCGACCCGCAACGAAATCGCGCGCAGCGTGTTCGGTGCATTGACCTGGAGGCTCTGGTGAACGCCATGCGCCTGAGCCTGCGCTGCACCGTCGCCGCGCTGCTGCTGGCCCTGAGCGCGCCGGCATCCGCCGCGCCGGCGGAAACCAGCCTGCCGAGCGTGAAGGCCGCCTTCGCGTTCAACTTCATCAAGCTGACGGCCTGGCCCGACACCCGCTTCGCGAGCGCCGGCGCGCCGCTCCAGGTCTGCGTGATCAGGGGCGACCTGATGGAAGAGACCCTGCGCAGCTCGCTGGCGGGCAAGCTCGCCGGCACCCGCACGGTCGCCGTGCAGACGGTCGTCCCCGATGATGCGTTCTCGTCCTGCCACGCGCTCTACCTCGGCACGCTGCTGGCACCGCGCTACACCACGTTGATGAGCCGCGCCGTCGCCAGGGGCGTGCTGATCATCGACGAAGGCCCGAACTTCAGCTGGCCGGACGGCATGATCCGCCTATTCACCGAGCAGAGCCGCATGCGCTTCGAGCTGAACCTCGAGGCGCTCGAGCGCGCCGGCCTCAAGGTGGATCCGCGGCTGATCCGCCTGGCGAGAATCGCCACGCGCTAGCGCGCGTCATTCCCGCGCGCCCGTCATTCCCGCGAACGCGGGAATCCACGTCGTCACGCCCTCGCTGGCGCTCGTCGTAGGCTGGGCTGACTCTCGCGAAAGCGGGGGAAAGCCCAGCAGCGACCTCGCTGCGCTCGGGATCAGGCAGCCCTGCGTCGGCAAGCTGCATTGCGCGTGGCTGATGCTGGATATCGCCCTCGCTTCATGGCTCGCCGGACCGCTGCTTGGATTCGCCTCGCCATGTCTCGGCTCCCCTTTGCAGCGCCCTTCGGGTTCCAGTCCGGC
>JAYUGN010000068.1:0-6640 GCA_043767605.1 Gammaproteobacteria bacterium | reverse complement strand
CTGCCGGGCCGGGCGCCGCGCAACCCCCGGCTGCGCCGGGGGCGCCCGCGCCGAAGAGCCCCTGGGACGCGAGCCTGTTCTGGCGGCCCGACACGAGCCGCGACGGCCTGGGCGCGCGCCAGCGCGAAACCGCGCGCGTGGCGGTCGAGCAGCTCGACAAGATGCTCAACGATGCCGGCGAGATCTCGATCTACCGCGCGCGCCTGGAGCAGCACAACAACGCGCTGCAGTTCCAGCTCGACGAAATGCAGTCCACGCTGACGCGCGTGCGCGACCACCTGCGCGCGATGGACATCGAGACCGAGACGCAGATCGCCGCGCGCGGCTTCAACCAGCAAATCGACCAGGACAACAAGCGCGCCGAGTTCGACCCGCTCGAGATGGACCGCTACTCGCGCATGCAGGAACTCTCGCGCACCCTGGCGGAGTCCGTGGGCGACCTGGCCGCGCTGCGCACGACCATGGACGACCAGTTGAGCGAGGCCGACACGCTGCTGCTGCAGCAGGGCCGCGTGAACACCGAGATCCAGCAGGGCCTGATGGCCACGCTGATGGTGCCGTTCAGCCGCCAGGTGCAGCGCCTGCAGCGCGTCGTGCGCCAGACCGCGGCCGACACCGGCAAGAAAGCCGACGTGAAGTTCGAGGGCATCGAGGCCGAGCTCGACCGCAACGTGCTGGAGCGCATGGTCGCGCCGCTCGAGCACCTGCTGCGCAACTCGGTGGTGCACGGGATCGAGACGCCCGAGAAGCGCAACGCCGCGGGCAAGCTCGAGCAGGGCCTGATCACCGTGACGCTGCGCCGCGAAGGCACCCAGCTCGCCATCGAGGTGAAGGACGACGGCCAGGGCCTCAACTACGCCGCGATCCGCAAGACCGCCGTCGAGCGCGGCCTGATGGCGCCCAACGCCGACATCCGCGACCAGGAGGTCGCGATGTTCATCTTCGAGGCCGGCTTCTCGACCGCGCGCGAGGTGACACAGGCCGCCGGCCGCGGCATCGGCATGGACGTGGTCGCCTCCGAAGTGAAGCAGCTCGGCGGCACGCTCGAGCTGTCGAGCGAGAAAGGCAAGGGCGCGCGCTTCCTGATCCGCCTGCCGCTGACGCTGGCGCTGTCGCAGGTCCTGCTGGTCGGCGTTGGCGTCGAGACCTACGCGATCCCGCTGCCGAGTATCGAGAGCATCGCGCGCGTGTCGCGCGACAAGTTCGCCGATTACCAGCGCGAAGGCGGCCCGGCCTTCACCTACGGCGGCCAGGACTACAAGGTGTACGCGCTGGGCGACTTGCTCGAGGCGCCCTCGTACATGGCGCCGGAGGACGTGAAGACGCTGCCGGCGGTGCTGGTGCGCCTCGGCGAAGGCCTCACCGGCGCCGAGCGCCGCGTGGCGCTGGTGGTGGACACGCTGTTCGGCAACCGCGAAATCGTCTCGAAGGCGGTGGGCCCGCAGGTCTCGGCCGTGCAGGGCGTCAGCGGCGGCACGATCCTGCCCGATGGCCGCGTCGTGCTGATCCTCGACGCGCCGGCGCTGGTCGCCAACCGCGCGCGCCGCGCTGCCGTCACGGAAGTCGCTGCCGCGGACGTCATCGCCGCGCCGCTGGCCGACGAGCGCCAGACCGTCATGGTGGTGGACGACTCGATCACGATCCGCCGTGTCACCGAGCGCCTGCTCGAGCGCGCCGGCTACCGCGTGGTGCTGGCCAAGGACGGCCTCGACGCAATGACGCAACTGCAGACCGAGTCGCCGGGCACGATGCTGCTCGACATCGAGATGCCGCGCGCCGACGGCTTCGAAGTCGCGACCTTCGTGCGCAACAACGAGCGCCTCAGGAACCTGCCGATCATCATGATCACCTCGCGCTCGGGCGAGAAGCATCGCGAGCGCGCCCGGCAGATCGGCGTGAACCGCTACCTGATCAAGCCGTACCAGGAAGAGCAGCTGCTCACCGAAGTGCGCGACATGCTGGAGGGCGTGGCATGAAGCGCGAGGAGCTGTACACCGTGCTGGTCTCGCTGGGCACCGACACGCTGCTGCTGCCGAACGTGGCGGTGCAGGAAGTTGTCGGCGCCGACCGCCGAATCGAACCGCCGGCGGCCGGCGCGCCGGCGTGGTACGGCGGCCGCGTCGCCCACCAGAACCTGTCCGTGCCGATCGTGCGCTTCGAGGTGCTGAACGGCGGGACCCAGACCGGCGAGGGCAAGCGTACGCGCCTGGCCATCGTCCACGCCGTCACTGACCGCCTGCGCACCGGCCTCTACGCCATCGTCTGCCAGGGCTATCCGCACCTGGTCACGCTGAACCGTGCGGCGCTCAAGCTGGAACCCCGGCTCGACCGCGACCGCCAGAACTTCGTGCTGACGCGCGTCAGCATCGCCAACACCAGCGCCCTGATCCCGAACCTCGAGGCGATCGAGCAGCAGTTGGCCCAAATCGAAGCCACGGGCTGAAAATGGGGTCAGACTGCATTTTCCGAAATGGCGGCTGAGCAAGTAAGTGCGGTTGGCCCAAATGCAGTCTGACCCCATTTTCGATGTGATCATCATTGGCGGCGGCCATAACGGCCTCACCGCCGCGGCCTACCTCGCGCGCGCCGGCCGATCCGTGCTCGTGCTCGAGCGCCGGCCCTTCGTCGGTGGCGCCGCCATCACCGGCGAACTTGCTCCGGGCTACCGCATCTCCACGGCCTCGTACCTGATCAGCCTGCTGCTGCCCGAGATCGAGCGCGAGCTCGACCTGAAGCGCCACGGTTACAAGGTGCTGCCGCGCGATCCGTCCTCGTTCACGCCGCTGGAAGATGGCCGCTCGCTGCTGCTCGGCGCCGACACTGCGGAGAATGCGCGCGAGATCGCGAAGTTCTCGGCGAAGGATGCGCAGGCTTATCCGCGCTACGAAGCGCTGCTCACGCGCATCGCGGAAGCGCTGGAGCCGGTGATGATGGAGACGCCCGCCGACCTGCTGCCGTTGCCACGAAGCTGGCGCGCGCGGGGCGTCATGGACCGGCTGCGCCAGTTCCGCCGCGGCCACAAGCTCTACAAGGCACTCGCGACGCTTGGCGAAGACCAGCCGGCTGCGCTGGAGATCCTCGGCGGCGCGGCGCGGCCGATCCTCGAGCGCTGGTTCGAATCCGAACCGCTGCGCTCGACGCTCGCCACCGACGCGATCATCGGCACTTTCCAGCCGCCGTCCTCGCCCGGCACCGCCTACGTGCTGCTGCACCACGTGATGGGCCAGGCCGGTGGCGCGCGCGGCATCTGGGGCTACGTGGAGGGCGGCATGGGCGCGCTGACGCAGGCCATTGCCGCAGCGGCGCGCGAAGCCGGCGCACAGATCCGCACCGGAGTGACCGTGGCGCAGGTCGAGGTCGAGGACGGCCGCGCGTGCGGCGTGCGGCTGGCCGGTGGCGAAGTGCTCAAGGCGAGGGCGGTTGCTTCCAACGCGGATGCGCACGTGACCTTCGAAAAACTCACCGCGCCGCAGCACCTGCCGGCGGGTTTCCGCGACGCCGTGGCCCGCATCGATTATTCGAGCGCGAGCATGAAGATCAATTTCGCGGTGAAGGAACTGCCGGACTTCAAGTGCATGCCGGGCCGCGAGACGCCGCTGCCGCACCACCGCGGCACCCTCCATTTCGGTGCGAGCCTCGATGCGATCGAGCGCGCCTACGATGACGCCAAGTACGGCCGGCCGTCGCTGAAGCCGATCATGGACATGACCATCCCCTCGACGCTCGATACCACGCTCGCGCCCAAGGGCCAGCACGTGGTGGGCCTGTTCGTGCAGTACGCGCCGTACAAGCTCGCCGCGGGCACCTGGGATTCGATGAAGGAAGGCTTCGCCGACCGTTGCGTGGCCGAGATCGACCGGCTGGCGCCGAATTTCGGGGCCTCGATCCTGCATCGCGAGGTGATTTCGCCGCTCGATCTTGAGCGAACGTTCGGCCTGACCGGCGGCAACATTTTCCAGGGCGCAATGTCACTGCACCAGTTGTTCTCGCTGCGACCGGTGGCGGGCTGGAGCGATTACCGCACGCCGCTGCGCGGCCTGTATTTGTGCGGCGCGGCAGCGCACCCGGGCGGGGGCGTCATGGGCGCGGCCGGACGCAACGCCGCCGTCGAGATTCTGCGCGACTTGTGAGCGTAAGATAACCCGATGCGGCAACTGAGCGGCCTCGACACGATGTTCCTGAACCTGGAGACCAACGCGGTCCCCATGCACATCGGCGGGCTGACGATCCTGGATCCGTCCACCGCTGGCCGCGATTTCTCGTTCGAGGCGATCCGCCGGCTCATCGAATCGCGCCTGCATTTGTTGCCGATGTTCCGCCGCCGGCTGGTGACTTCGCCGCTGAACCTCGACCTGCCGTACTGGATCGAGGACCCCGAGTTCGACATCGAGCAGCACGTGCGCCACCGCGCGCTGCCGCGGCCGGGCAACGACAAGCAGCTGGCCGATTTCCTGTGCGACATCATGAGCACGCGCCTGGACCGCTCGATGCCGCTGTGGCGCACCTACTATGTGGAAGGGCTGTCCGGCGGCCGCGTCGCGCTGCTGACCAAGATCCACCACGCCTGCATCGACGGCGTTTCCGGCGCCGAATTGCTCGGCGTGCTGCTGGACCTCACGCCCGTGCCGCGCGAAGTCGCGCCGCCCGAAATTCCCTGGGAATCCGAGCCGATCCCGTCGCCGATCCAGCTCGCGGCCAGCACTGCGCGCAACCTGGCCACGCGTCCGCGCGAAGCCTGGCGTCTGCTGCGCGACACCGCGCCGATCCTGTTTTCCGCCGGCCGCGCCGCGCTGGCGCATCGCCGCGCGCGCGACCATGCCGAGGAAGCGGGCGTCGCCGAGGCCGCCGACGAGCGCAGCGTCGGCGCCGCGCCGCGCATGCGCTTCAACACCACCATCACGGCGCGTCGCGCGTTTTCGTTCCGCACGCTGCCGCTGGCCGACGTGAAGTTCATCAAGAATGCCTTCGGCACCAGCGTCAACGACGTGGTGCTGTGCATCTGCGCCGGGGCGCTGCGCGGTTACCTCGCGGAAAAGAACGAGCTGCCGGAAAAGCCGCTGGTCGCCGCCGTGCCGGTGTCGGTGCGCAGCAGCGAGGAAGCCGGCACGCACGGCAACAAGATCACGATGGCGCGCACCGCGCTGCACACCGAGATCGAAGATCCGGTCGAGCGCCTGCAGGCCTTGAGCAAGCGCATGGGCAAGGTGAAGAAGGCCTTCAAGGCCACGCCGGCGCGGCTGATGATGGACTGGATGAACGTGCCCTCGCCGGGTCTGCTGGCGCAGGCCGCGCGCCTGTACGAGAACTTCAGCATCCAGGACTACGTGTATCCGCCGTACAACCTGGTGATCTCCAACGTGCCGGGCCCGCAGCAGCCGCTGTACCTGTGCGGCGCGCGCGTGCTGGCGAACTACCCGGTCTCGATCCCGTACCACGGCCTGGCCTTCAACATCACGGTCATGAGCTACCTCGACAACCTCGACATCGGCCTGACCGCGCACCGGACCACCGTGCCCGACATCGACCGGCTGATGGACCGCATTGCCGACGCGCTGGCGGGGCTCAAGACCCGCGCCGAGCAGGCGCTGCAAAAGGCCGGCTGAATGGATATCGATGACAAGCTGATCCGCACTTTTTACGCGCTGGCGCTCGAGGAGGAGTGGCACAGCTACCGCTCGCTCGCACTCGAGCAGGCCGTCCGGCAGTTCGGCGCCGTAGCCGGCGCCTGGCTGACGCAGCCCGAGGACCAGCCTGGCGAGTTCACCTCGTGGCCGGGGCAGGCTTTGGTCACCGCGTCCGACCTGCAGGCGCTGGCCTTCAAGGACGACCGCGAGATTCCTTACACAGGCTCGCCGATGCTGCCCGGCGCGAAGAGCGGCGTCGCCGTGCGCTATCGCCACCAGAACAGCGGGCTGACCAGCCGGCTGGTGCTGTCGTTCCCGGACGGCATTGCGGCGCCCGCCGGCGCCGCGCTGATGCGCGTCGCCGGGCACCTGGCCGAGGCTTATTCCCTGTCGCTGCAGCACTTCATCTTGTCCGACGAGCGCCTGTCGCGCTGGGGCCGGGCGAACCGCGGCACCGCCGCGATGGTGGACGCGCGCGGCGTGGTGTACGCCACCAGCCGCGCGTTCCGCGACCTGCTCGGCGCCGAGTTCGGCAACGCGACCATGGCCAAGCTGCCGTTCGCGATGCCGGCCGAGGTCGATGGTGAGCAGGGCTCGTTCAGCCACGGCACGCTGCGCTTCCGGGCGGTGCGTGCCGCCGGGCAGTATTACCTCGTCTATGCGCGCAGGGCGCAGCCGCTGGACGGGCTCTCGCCGCGCGAGCAGGAAATCGCCCGCGCGCTGTCGACTGGCAAGACCTTCAAGTCCGTGGCGCGCCAGTGCGGCATCGCCACGTCCACCGTGGCCAACCACGCCTCGCGCATCTACCGCAAGCTCGGCATCTACCGGCGCGAGGAACTGTTCGAGATGATCCGCGCCAGCGGCCAGAACAAGGGCCAGCCGGCGGCGTGACCGCTCTGCGGCGTGGCGCTGGGATATGCGGGGCTGCCACGGTGGGCTTGCTGCGCAATGGCTCGCCGACCCGCCGCTGGCCTCGCTCCGCCAAGTCTTCGCTCGTCTGCGCGGCGCCTTTCAGG
>JAYUGN010000067.1:0-6651 GCA_043767605.1 Gammaproteobacteria bacterium | reverse complement strand
GGCCCATTCGGGCCGCCCAGGTATCGATCGCCGTGCGATCCACCGGCGTGATCGCGAGGATGTTCTCGATGTCGCGGCTGTGTTTTTCGGATCCGCCTTCCCGGAAATATTCAAGCTTGCGCAGGATCACGTATTCCGGGGGCGCGACGTAAAACGCGCCAAGCCCCGGCCATTCGATACGTCGCCGCAACGGCATGGCCCACGCATGCAATGGATCGCTGCCCGTCAGGTAAATGTCGGCCTTGAAGCCGCTGGACATGTGAAAAATGTTGAAGTGGCCACGACGTTCCCTGGCCTGCTCGACCTGAATTACGGATTCAGGTGGCAGGTAGTACTCGGAGTCTGGAAAAGCCGCGGCAAGCCCGGGTAGGTGACGCTTCTCGAGAGCCACGACGATGTCCACGTCGTTGGTTGTGCGGGGCTGGCCGTAGGCGATTGCCGCGGTTGCCCCGGTGATCATGTACTCCGCGCCGAGACCGTCCAGCTTTCGGGCGAAGGGCGCGACGTCACCCAGTCCGGGCATACAGGATGCGTCGCGCCACTTCGGCGCGGCGCTGCTCGGCAGTCCAGTCGGGGTGTTGTGCGTGGATTCCCGCTTCCATCAGCGAGCGCATCTCGTCATTCATCTTCTGGCCCAGCTGCAGCCGCTGGCCGGGCGTCATGGCGCGATAGATCGCCGCCTGACGCTCGCTGGCTTCCTTGACGTGATCGGGGATGTCCATGGGAGAAGGATGCGCGTGGTTCACCGCGCTGGCAACATGACTCTAAGGGGGCAAATCATGAAGGTCGAAGGCCAGATCGAATTCACCGTGATCGAACAGGGCCCGGACCGCGTCGTTTCCGAAATGCCCGTGCGGCCCGGCATCAAGAACCCCTACGGCAGCGCGCACGCCGACGCGATCCTCTGGTTAGCGGACGTCACCGCGACGATGCTCGCCAGCGGCGGCGCGGCACCGACCGAGGGCATGAAGGGCTTTCCGCTCGCGATCTCGCTG
Organism: Gammaproteobacteria bacterium; assembly: GCA_043767605.1. Taxonomy (GTDB): domain Bacteria; phylum Pseudomonadota; class Gammaproteobacteria; order Nevskiales; family Nevskiaceae; genus JACPFV01. Next base: position 5,656 of record JAYUGN010000067.1, on the reverse strand, counting down.
AATGCCAACCTGCTCGGCAACCAGACCGAGGGCACGTTCCGCGCGACGTCCACGTACGTGCTGTCGAAATAGGTACGTCAGGCACGACGATGACGTTGAGCACCACCGTACTCGCTCTCCACATTGCGTTCGGCTCGTTCGGGCTGCTGCTCGGGCCGGTCGCCATGTCCGCGCGCAAGGCGCCGGGACACGCGAGCCCGCGAGTGGTACCACTGGAACATGCTTTGCTTGTGCATCTCCGCCGGCGCGCTGGCGGTCCTGGACTGGGAACGCAATGCGTGGCTTCTGCCGCTCGCCGTGTTTTCAGGGCGGCTCCTACATCGCAATGACCACCGCCCTGCTGGTCGTGAACCTGGGCACGCACGCAACGTGGGCCTGGGTCGCGCCAACCCTCGTGGGCTCACCTATCATTGCCTGGGTCTCGCGCGAAATCGCCGCGGGCAGGAGACCGGCTCCATGATGACCGCCACAATTTTCGAAATTCCCGGCCACCGAGTTTGTTGATAACGGCAAATCCACGTATTGGCCGCCGGCGTTAGCCCTATTTTTGAGGCCGGCGTATGCTTGTTCTGAGACCACTCCACGGGACCTGCGTGTCGGAACTAGACGTTGCAAAAGAGCAGATTGCTTATCTCAAAGTTTGGCTGGGCATTCTCGTAATCACGGTGATCAGCCTTTTAGGCTGGCTCGCATCCAACCTTTCCAAGGCTGAACCGATGCTGCTTGGGGCTGGCGCAATCGCAGCGATCATTGCTACCGGTGGCGTATTCGTTATTCATCAGCGCATTGAACAGCGCATCGAATCTCTTAGAGGGCTATAGCCATGAATACAATCGTTGCGCTCTTGGTGGTGGCGGTGGCCTTGGCTTTTGTCGGCATGGCTTTGGATGCTAGTCGCCGAGCCAAATAGGCGAACCGGTATCGCATCGTCACTCCACCAGGTGTCCGCCCGTGGCAGTCGCTCACCCTCTCAAGCGCCCCGGCGACTGGCTCAGCCGGCGCTAGCTAGACAAGCGTCGCGAGGTCAATGTCGCAATGTTGAAACGATGCCGCGCACCAGTCACGCCTGACGCCGGATATGACATCCAGACGCAAAGGGCGTGCGGTCTCTGCGGAAAGACCGACAACCTGGTTCGGACCGAATGCTGCGGCGGCTGGGTCTGCGATGACGAGATTGAGTACGTCCCGTTCTCCTACGCGCGGAACTCATGCTCGCGTAATCACCGCCGCTATACCCTTTGCGGCCATCACCGGGCGGAGGAGCATCAAGGCGACTGGGCACTGACGGCTATCTCCTCGCCGATGGAAAGCACTGGTGCGAGCAATGTGGTGCACGAGTTACTCGCACTCGAACCAAACGTCGGAAACGCGACGCTTGAGTTCAACTTTGAGCCGCAACGGTAGCCATGCAAGCGCCGCAGCGCCCATAAAAAAGGCCGGGCTTCTCAGCCCGGCCCTCACTCGAGCCACACGACGGGCTGATGCCCGATTCTTGTTCGCCCCTCCCTGGAGGGATTTCCTTAGTCGCTGCGGCAGCCGAAATCCGCGAGCGCGCCGGTGCTGATCGACGGCGGCCGCGCGGCAATGTCCGCGCCCCAGGCAGTATTCGGCAGCGGTCCCATGTCGATGCGCACCGTGGTCGCAGTGCGCGGGATCACAAACCACGAGCGCGGGCTGGTCACGCCATTGATTGCAAGGCTTTGCACGAATTTGTTGGCGGCACTGGTACCCGGCGCTTCGATGACCAGGTTGCCGGTCGGGCGCTTGATCGTGACTTTCTCGAACACCGGGCTGCCGATCACCGCGAGCGGCGTGCCGGGGTTCATCGGGTAGATGCCCGACATCGCCCACACCAGCCAGCCCGACAGCGCGCCGAGGTCGTCGTTGCCCGGCAAGCCGGTGGTGGTCGGCGTGTAGATCGACGCCGCCGCGCGCGAAACGATCTGGGCTTTCCACGGCACACCGGTGTAGTTGTAGACGTAGGGCGCTTGCAGGTCGTGTTCGTTGCCCGGGACGTACTGATTGCCGGCATAGGTGGTGCCAAACGCCGTGATCGCGCTCTGCACGGTGGGCCACGCGATCGGCGCATCGCCAAGCACCGAACCGAAGAACTGGTCGAGCCGGTTGTTCACGGCGGAGTCACCGGCCATGCCGTCGATCACCCCGGCGTAGTCGTGCATCGCCAGCCACGAGTACTGCCACGACGTGCCTTCCTGGAATCCGTAAGACAATTCCGGCCGGAACGCGGGAATGAACCCACCATTCGCGTCCTTCGGATGGATCCAGCCGTCGGCATCCTGCAGGTTGCGGTAGTTCAGCGAGCGGCTGGCGATTGCGCCCGCCTCGGCCGGCGCAGCGTCCTGCGCCATCAGCGCCAGCGAAAAATCCGCGATGCCGTATTCAAGCGTGGTACCCGCGCGGCTGGAATGCCCGGCTAGCGTGACCGGCACTTGCTTCGGAATGTCGAACGGCAGGTATCCGGCAACCTGACTCTGAAGGTCGGCTGGCGGCACCGGCAGGTAGCCAAGGCGCGCGAGGTCTGGATCACGGAGCACAACAAGATTTGTCAGCGCCGGCCAGAGCTTTGCGCGCAGCGCGCCGTCGAGCTGCCCGCGGCACCAGGCTTCGCCGATGAACGGAATGATCGGGTCGCCCGACATGTGCGAAGCGTCGCGCGGCCCTTCCTGCCAGCGCGGCAGGTAACGAGCCTGTTCGTGGAAGGCCAGCAGCGAACGCACCATGTCCTTGTACAGGGCCGGCACGATCTCGGCCTGCATCTGGTTCTGGCCACGATAGCTGTCCCACGAGGAGAACTGGCTGTAGTGGTCGTGGCCGTCGGCGGCGTGCACCGCGCGATCGGGGCCAAGGTAGCGGCCATCCACGTCGCTGTGCAGGTTCGGGAACTGCTGCAGGTGATACAGCGCGGTGTAGAACGAAGTGCGATCGGCGAGCGTGCCGCCTTCGACTTCAATCGAGGCCAGCGCGCGGTCCCAGGCGCTGCGCGCCGCGGCGCGGGTCGCCGCAAAATCCCAACCCGGGATTTCGCTGTCGAGGTTGGCCAGCGCTCCGGCTTCGTCGGTGTACGACAGCGCGAGCTTCACCATCACCTTCTGCGGCTTGCCCGCAAAATCCAGGATCACGCCGGTCGACGCGCCGGAGGTGCCTGCCGCCGGCAGCACGGCGTTGCTGATCGTCGTCGCGGTGAATGGCTGGTCGGTCCGTGCTGCGAAATAAACCTCGAAGCCGCCCGCGTTGTTGCTGTGCACGCGGCCGCTGATCACCCCGTTTGAAACACGCACGCTGCCGTCCCGGTAGCCTTCGAGCGAGCGGCTGACATCGATCAGCACCCGCGCCGGCTGCGCGGGGTCGTTGAAGGTGTAGCGGTGCAGACCGGCGCGCGGCGTCGCCGTGAGTTCCGCGGACACACCGTAGCGCGACAGGTTCACCGCGTAGTAGCCCGCTTCGGCCGTTTCGCTGGCGTGATCGAAGCTCGAGGCATACGCCGGCACCGGATGGTCCTGGCCCTGGAACAGGTTGTCCTTCGTGGTGAGCGCGCCCGTGAACGGCATGACCGGTATGTAACCGCCCTTGTAGACGCCAGCCGACATGTGCACGTGGCTGAAGCCCGTGATCAGCGAATTGTGCGAGTAGTAGCCGCCATAAACGATCGGGCCTTCGGTGTCCGGCCCGGGCTGCACCATGCCGTAGGGCACGAACGGACCGGGATTGGTGAAACCCGGCGGATGACTGCCGATGCGCGGATCCACCCAGCGCGACAGCCCGCCGTTCTCGGCCAGGTCCTCGGCGCGCGAACACAGCATTTCGGGCACGCCGCTGGCGCGGCACTGCGCGATGACCGGATCGGCGGCGGCAAACGGATGCGGATCGGGGCCAATCACCGGCGCGAGCGCCTGCGAAACCGCGGCCAGGCTCGAGCACAGCATCTCCGGACCGCCGTAGTTGCGGCACAGCGCATCGAGGCCGGTGGACCGCGCGCTGGCGCTGCCGGGCCCGCCCGGCGCGGGCGTGGCATCGCCGCTCCATTGGCCTTCCGCCTGTGCGTCGGAATAGTCGAGCCAGACCTCGGCGCCCTGCGCGGCCGCCTTCAACTGTTCATCCTGGTAACCGCTCGCCGGGACCGAGAAGTGATAACCGGCTGGGCAGGCCATGGCGCCATCGCTCCAGGCGCCCGCGCCCGCGACCTGCCAGAGCGTCGGATTGCCGTCGGCGGCGCAGGCAAACGGTTTGGCGTCCGCGCAATCCGCCGCGAAGAAACGGCCCGCGTTGTTGAGCGCCGCGCAGTTCAGCGTGCTGCTCGCCGCGGGCTCATGCTCGGCCCAGCTCCACACGGCGGCCTCCAATCGGCCGTCGGCCGGATCGAGGCGATCGAAGCCCGGCAGGCTCAAGCCGCAACGCATCAGCTCGCGCGTAATCTTCGGCGTGATCGCCGCCGGACCGCCGGGTTTGAATTTGCCGCCCGTCGCCGCTTCGGCGCCAGTGGCCGTCACGACGGTCGAGTCTTCCCAGACGCGCGTCCAGCGCTGGCCCCGATTGCCGATGATGAAGCCGGCGTCGTCGGCCGCGCACTGCGGATACGCAATGTTGGCGTAGCTGCCCTGCGTGCCCTGCTTCCAGTTGCGGTTCTCGATCTTCTGGTGGAACAGCGCGTCCCAGCCGCTGCCCGCACAAGTCTCGGTGATCAGCAAGACCTGCTTGCCGGCATCGAGCATGGCCTGCCGGCTGACGTTCAGCCACGAACTCGAGTCCGCGCCCGCCGGCTGGTTGTTGCCGCAGGTCGAGCCGTGGGCGGCGGGGCGATACACCCGGTTGCCGATCGCGGCCTCGATCACCTGCGCCGTGGTGGCGTAGGCCAGCGCCAGATCCGAGGCCGGCTGCGTGCCCACGATGTCGTCCTCGATGTACAGCAGCACGGTTTCGCCCGGATGCGCGTCGAGCCAGTCGCGGAATTCCTCCAGGCCTTTGCGCAGCGGCCGCTCGGTCGTGCAGCCGGCGTTGGCCTGCCCGCCGTTGAGGCCGTGGCACAGCATCGGCTCGCGGCCATTGGTCGCCGGCTTGGCGTCGCGGCCCGGCATCCAGTGCACGTCCATCTCGATGGCACGGATGTCCATGCGCAACTGCTGCGGGATGCTGTAGAGCTGGTTGTAATCCGAGCCCGACGGCGTGGCCGGTGTGTTGTTGGTGGTGGCGTTGAACGAGTTGTGGGTGTGCAGCAGCGTCGCGTTCACCAGCGGCTGGCCGTAGCCGAGGCGGTTCTGCAACGCCAGCGCCTGGTGTACCCACGAGGTTTCGTACTGCTCGATCGCGCGCTCCGCAACCTGCGTTCCGCCGATCATTGCGCACAGCTCGGGCCGCACCGTCTCGCTGCTGGCGCCAGACACGCCGCGGCAGTACGCCGCGATGCCGCCGGCCAGCGCATCCACGACGCGGCACGCCGGCGCCGGCAAGCCGTCGCGCTGAGTCGCCGCGTCGCCGCCGGTCTGCTGGTAACAGGTGTCGAGCAGCGCATGCAGGTTGCCGCCACTAAGGGTGCACGACTCTCCCGGCGCGCCACGGTTCTCGCACTGCTGCCGCAGCTGGGTTTCCGCATTGCGCAACTGCGCGCACAGCGGCTCGCCATTGGGCACGCCGTAACTCG
>JAYUGN010000066.1:0-2249 GCA_043767605.1 Gammaproteobacteria bacterium | reverse complement strand
CGGCGACGCCCGCCGCGGACTCGCTGGCGATATCGGCCTTGTGCGGAAATCCCGGCTCGCGGAAGTGCACCTGGTCATCGATCACGCCGGGCAGCAGCAGCTTGCCCTTGGCGTCCACGACCTTGGTGCGCGGCGGCGCCGCGATGAAGGGCGCGATCTTGTCGATGTGATGGCCCTTGATGAGGACGTCGCCCTCGAAAATCCTGCCTTCGTTGACGATCTTCGCCTGGCTGATGAGCACTTAAAGGCTTCCTTGGGTCTTGAGGTTTCCGAGGTCGCCCCACAGGGACTGCAACACCGACAGCGCGACAACGCCGGCAGTTTCGGTGCGCAGCGTGCGGGGGCCGAATGAGAGTGCGGTGAATCCTGCGAGGCCGGCGAGTTCCAGTTCCACGTCCGAGAGCCCGCCTTCAGGCCCGACCAGCAGCCACACCGGCTGCGGGTCGGTGTGCTTCACGGCACCAACGCCGCTGCCGCCACCGGGTGCGAGCACGAGTTTCACCACGTCGTTGCCAGCCGTGTTGATCCAGTCGCGCATGTCCCTGGGCGGCAGCACCTGCGGCACCTGGTTGCGGCCGCTTTGTTCGCAGGCGGACAGCGCCACAGCCTGCCAGTGCTCGCACTTGCGCTCCCAGCGTTCTTCATCGAGCCGCACGACCACGCGATCGGTGACCAGCGGCTGGATCTCGCTCACGCCCAGCTCCACGGCTTTCTGGATCGTGTAGTCCATGCGCTCGCCCTTGGAGACAGCCTGGCCCAGCGTCACCTGCAGCGGCGATTCGCGCGAGACATCGCGGAATCCGTTGACGCGCACGGTGACCGCGCGCCGCGCCACGCTCTCGATGGAAACGGAATATTCGCCGCCGCGGCCGTTGAACAGGATCACGCGGTCGCCGGGAATGCGGCGCAGAACCACGACCAGGTGCTGATAGGTCTTGGCGGGCAGGGTGAAGACTTGCCCTTCCGCGAGGGTCATGTCCACGAACACTCGGCTTTCGCTCACGAGACGGCCTTCTGGATCCCTTCGGTGGCGACCTTCGCCATCAGCATGATCTCTTCGGGGGTGATGACATACGGCGGCATGAAGTAAATCACATCTCCCAGCGGTCGCAGCAGGACGCCGTTCTCGATTCCGTGCCGGTAGACCTTGCGGCCGGTGCGGCGCTCGGGCGGGAAGGGCGTGTGCTTGCTGGCGTTCTGCGCCAGTTCGATGGCCACGATCATGCCCTGCTGCCGCACCTCGGCCACGTTGGGGTGGGAGAGCAGCGGCGACACTGCCATCCAGAGCAGGTGGCCGAGGTCGCGGTTCTGCGCCATCCAGTCCTGCTGCGCAAAAATCTCCTGCGTCGCCAGCGCGGCGGCGCAGGCCAGCGGATTGCCGGTGTAGCTGTGCGAGTGCAGGAAGGCCTTGCCGGCCGACCAGTCCGCATAGAAGGCCTGGTAGATGTCCTCGGTGGCGAGCGTGGCGGCCAGCGGCAGCGTGCCGCCGGTGAGGCCCTTGCTCACGCACATCAGGTCGGGCGCGAAGGGCTTGTCGCGGGTGTTCGCCCATTCGCCCGCGAACATCCTGCCGGTGCGGCCGAAGCCGGTGGCGATTTCGTCCGCGATCAGGTGCACGCCGTGCTTGTCGCAGGCCTCGCGCAGCATCCGCAGGTAGACGGGGTGATACATGCGCATGCCGCCGGCGCACTGCACCAGCGGTTCGATGACCACGGCGCAGACTTCGTGCGCGTGGCGCTCGAGCGCGAGCTGCATGTGCAGGAACTGGCGGCGGCTGAAATCCTCCCAGGCCTCGCCGAGCGTACGGTTGTAGCAATCCGGCGAGGGCACGAAGATCGGCTGCATCAGCAGCGGTGCGTAGGCGTCGCGATAAAGGCCCGTGCTGCCGACCGCGAGCGCGCCGAGGGTCTCGCCGTGGTAACCGCCTTCGAGCGCGATGAAGCGCTTCTTTGCGCTCTTGCCGGCGTTCTGCCAGTAGTGGAACGACATCTTCAGCGCCACTTCGAGCGCGCTGCTGCCGTTGTCGCTGTAGAAACAGCGGGTGAGCCCCTTGGGCGCGATCGCGCAGAGTTTCTCGGCGAGCTTCACGGCCGGCTCGTGCGTGAAGCCGGCCAGCATCACGTGATCCAGCGTGTCGAGCTGGGTCTTGAGGCGCTCGACGATCAGCGGATGGCGGTGGCCGAACAGGTTGGTCCACCAGGAGCTGATCGCGTCGAGGTAGCGCTTGCCCTCGTAGTCCTCGAGCCAGA
>JAYUGN010000065.1:0-2252 GCA_043767605.1 Gammaproteobacteria bacterium | reverse complement strand
CTCGTGTCGGGCCGCCAGAACAGGCTCGCGTCCCAGGGGCTCTTCGGCGCGGGCGCCCCCGGCGCAGCCGGGGGTTGCGCGGCGCCCGGCCCGGCAGGTGGTGCGGGCACGGTGCGAAGAGCGTTCCCGGTGGGCACGGCCGGTTTCGGTGCCGGCTCGCTGTAGTGCTCCACTTTCGGCTCGGGCGCGGCGCGCGCCGCCACTTCCGCGGCGGGCGTTTCCCTGGGCAAGGCGGCCGTGCCGCCGCGCACCAGGCGGTCCTGCATCTGCTGCAGCTGCTCCAGGTGGCTATGCAACGCCGACAGCGACTCGGCGGGAAGCGGCCCGCGGGTCTCGGCGATCTCCTCGACGCGCGACTCCATGTCGTGCGCAACCGTGCCCATCGCCATGATGCCGGACATGCGCGCGCCGCCCTTGAGCGTGTGCAGCGCGCGCTGCACTTCGCGCAGCGCGTCCTCGTTCGAGGCGTCAGCCTGCCAGGCGGTCAGCGAGGATTCGATGACCTCGAGCAGCTCGCCGGCCTCGGTGGTGAAGATCTGCACCAGTTCGGCATCGCCGGCGGCAGCGGATGAGGCTGCGGCAGCCTGCGCCGGCGAGGACGCGGCCGCTGCGGGCGGCGGCGCCAGCGGCGCGACGACGATGCCCTCGAGCTCGGCCAGCGCGGGCGCCGGGTCGGGCGGCTCGCCGCGGCCGATCTGCTCGAGCATCGCGTGCAGCTCGTCCATGCAGTTGTGCAGGCGGCCGTACAGGCCGGCCTCGCGCTGCACGCGGTTTTCGTTGACGCGGTCGAGCAACTGCTTGATCTGGTGGGCGACTTCACCGAGCGTCAGGAAGCCCGCGGTGTTGGCGCTGCCCTTCAGCGCGTGCACGGTGCGCGTCAGTTGCGTCAGCACCGGCGTGGAATGCGGGTCACGCTCCCAGGCGTCGAACAGCTGGTCGATGTTCTGCAGCGACTCGATCGCCGAGTTCAGGAACAGGCTCAGCAGCTCGGGATCGGCGCCGCCCGCGGTGGCTGCGCGCGCATCCAGCGCCTGCAGCGCAACGGCCGCGTCCGGCGTGCCGCCGCGGCGCGCGAGGTCGAGCATGTCGTGCAGCGCCTCGGTGATGCGGCGCAGCTGCTGCACGAGGCCGGCGCCGCGAGGCACGCGGGCCTGCGCCACCTGCTCGAGCAGCGTCTCGGCGCGGTGGCTGACCTGCGCCACCGCCTTGATCTCCGCCATGTTGGCGCCGCCCTTCATCGTGTGCAGCGTGCGCGCCATCTCGGCCAGCGGCTCGCGCGCCTGCGGGTCCTGCTCGAGCGCCTCGACCTGCGCCTGCAGCTGCTCCAGCAGGCCTTCGCCCTCGGCCAGGAAAATCGAGACGATTTCCGGATCGACGCCGGAATCCATCGCCTCGACCTCGGGCATCTCGATGACTTCTTCGCCGGCCTCGCCCGCCTCCGCCACCGGCGGCATCTCGAGCACTTCTTCCTCCGGCGTCATCGCCACCGGCGCCGCGGGCGCCACCGGTTCCGGCGGCGCGGTGCCGAGCTGCGCCATGCGCGCTGCCAGCGCGGTGCCGTCGCCCTCGAGCTTGCGCTCGCGGAAATCGTCGAGCTGCGAGTACATGCCCTCGACCAGCTTCGCGCACTCGTCGAGGAACAGGGGATCGGGGCGGTAGCGCTGCGCGGCCAGCACCGTGATGCGGTGCGCGAAGGCCTCGGCACAGCGCGCCAGCGGCCCGCACTGCGCGGTCAGCGCCTCGCTGCGCAGCGAGGTGAACATCTCGCGCAGGTCCAGCGGCGGGCGCTCGGCGGCCGGGTGGCGGCGCCAGGTCGCCAGCGCGGCCTCGATGCCCTCGAGCCGCGTGAAGGCCTCGTGCGCGTAGGTGTCGGGGTTGGTGCCCTGCGCCGCGGCGGCGATCGCCTCGGCCGGGATCGAGTGCTTGAGTTCGGTGACGCGTGCAAGCCAGGGCTTCAGGTCCGGCTCGACCACGTTGCCGGCGGCGATGCGCTCGACCCACTCGCTCAGCGCCAGCGCCGCGTCCTTCAGCAATTTCAGCCCGGTGGCCGGCAGGCGCAGTTTCGCCTCGCGCAGGCCGAGCAGGTAGGTCTCGAGCTCGCCGGACAGCGTCTCGATGCCCTTGGCCTTGATCACCGCCGCGGCGCCGAGCAGCGTGTGCAGGCCGCGCGCGATGGTCTCGTCCACCGTGTGCTCGGGCCGGGCGTCGTCCTGGACCTCGAGCCAGTGGCGCATCGTGGCGAGTCGCTCGCG
>JAYUGN010000064.1:0-17336 GCA_043767605.1 Gammaproteobacteria bacterium | reverse complement strand
AACGCCTGCAGGTGATCCTGGCGTCCATCGGCGAGGGTATCGTCAGCCTGGACGCCGCCGGTAACGTGAACTACCTGAACACCGCGGCGGAGCGGCTGATCGGCCACACCGCCAGCGCGGCGCTCGGCAAGAGCTTCGCCGAGATTGCGCTGTTTTCCGACCCCAAGACCGGCCGGCCGCTGCCGCCCTCGGTGCTGGAGGTCGTCAAGACCGGCGGCTCCACGGTGGCCGCCAACCTGCTCACGCCGTTCGGCGACACGCGCCAGGTCGAAGTGCACGCCAGCCGCCTGCAGTCCGGCGAAGGCAGCGGCCGGCCCGGCGCGGTGATCGTGCTGCGCGACGTGTCCGAGCTGCGGCGCATGACGCAGAACCTCGAGTACCAGGCCGCGCACGACGAGCTGACCGGCCTGGTCAACCGCCGCGAATTCAACCACCGGCTGCAGGAAGCGCTGGACCTGTGCCGCTCGACCGGCGAGCCCTACGCGCTCTGCTACATCGACCTCGACCAGTTCAAGACCGTCAACGACATCTGCGGCCATCACGCCGGCGACCTGCTGCTGCAGCAGATCACCGCCAGCTTGCGCCAGCACATCCGCGAGCACGACACCCTGGCCCGCCTGGGCGGCGACGAGTTCGGCCTGCTGATCGCGCGCTGCCCGTCCGAGCAGGCGGTCGCGTACGCGAACGAGCTGCGCGGCGTGATCAGCGAAGTGCGCTTCACCTGGGCCGGCCGCGTGTTCACGGTGGACGCGAGCGTCGGCATCACGATGCTGAACCACATCGAGGGCAACCTCGACGAGGCGCTCTCGATCGCCGACGCGACCTGCTACGTGGCCAAGGAACAGGGCCGCAACCGCGTGCGCCTGTACCGCCCGGGCGATGTGGACCTGCAGCGCCAGTTCGGCCAGATGCGCTGGGCGCAGCGCCTGAAGGACGCGCTCGACGGCGGCCAGTTCGTGCTCTACGAGCAGTCGCTGGTGCCGCTGCGGCCCGGCGAGGGCCAGCCGCCGGCCCTGGAAGTCCTGCTGCGCCTGCGCGAGCCGGACGGCCGGATCGTCTCGGCCGGCGACTTCATCGAGGCCGCCGAGCGCTACCAGATGATGCCCGCCATCGACCGGCTGGTGGTCGAGGGCGTGCTGGCCCACCTCGCGCGCGAGCGCGTGCCGCGCCGTTACTTCGTGAACCTGTCGGGCCAGAGCATCGGCGACGACGGCTTCCACGCCTTCCTGCTCGAGGCGATCGCCGCGGTCCCCGACCTCGCGCCCCACATCACCTTCGAAGTCACCGAGACGGCAGTCATCTCGACGCTGAGCAAGGCGCGCAAGATCATGACGCAGCTGCGCGAGCGCGGCTGCACCTTCGCGCTCGACGACTTCGGCACCGGCATGTCGTCGTTCGTCTACCTCAAGGAGCTCGAGGTGCAGTACCTGAAGGTCGCCGGGCCGTTCGTCCGCAGCATGGCCACCAGTCCGCTCGACGAGGCGATCGTGCGCAACTTCGCCAATTTCGGCCGCCAGATGGGCCTGATCACGATCGCCGAGTGGGTCGAGAACGAGCGCACGCTCCAGATGCTCGCGGAGATGGGCGTGGACTACGCGCAGGGATTCCTGCTGCAGCAGCCGGTGCCGATGATCGTGCCGCAGGCCGTGGACGACGGCCTGGGAAACCAGGCGGCGTAGGGCTGGCCCGCGCTGGGCGTAGGCTGGGCTGAGCGAAGCCCAGCAGCAAAGCCCAGCAGCAATATTCAGTTGGCGCGGTAACCGGTCAGCGTGATGTCCACGACAGTCCCGTAGCGCACCCGCACGTCCACCTGCGCCATCGCGACGCCGCCGATGCTCACGTCCGGCGTCACCGTCACGGTCACCTGGTAGTTCGCGAGGTCCGGCTGGCCGTCGCCGTCAAGGTCGGCCACGTTGCCGTTCTGGTCCTGCGGCGGCTGGTTCGACAGGCCGTTGTAGTCCTTCACGTCGTCCAGCAGCGGCCGCGAAATTGCCGCGCTCGGATTGCCTTCCTCGCTGCCACCGCTCTCGGCGGTCGGGTCATCCACCGGCCGGGCGAGGATTTCGTCGAGATACCCTTCCGCGATGGCGACGGCCTGCTGCTCGATCATCGGGTCGGCCGAGAAGCGCACGACCTGCGCGTAGACCAGCATCACGCCGACCGCCGCGATGCTGATGATCACGATCGCCATGATCAGCTCGACCAGGTTGACGCCACGCTGGCCGGCGGCGCGCGCGCTCACTGCACCTCGACGTAGCCGCTGCGCGCGGTGATGCGCAGCGTGCGCGAACCGACCGGGATGGACAGGTCCGCCGCCAGGTCACTGCCGCCGATGGAAGGGGCGCCACGCGCATCGAACTGCAGCGTCAGCGGCACGGTGCCGCCGATGACCGCGCCCGCCGGCGCGTTGGCGACGAACGAATCGCCAGAGCCCGGACGCAACACCGTGCGGGTGAACGCGGGGTCGCAGGACGCGCCGGGCGCGCCCTGTCCCTGCTTGAGCTCGTAGTGCGTGGTGCTGGTGATCTGCAGTTGCACCGGGCAGCCGCCGGTCACAGCCAGTTTTTGCGCGTAGCGGGCGGCGCTGGCGAGTTCCTGCGCGAAAGCCGGACCCTCGAAGTCGCCGCTGCCGAAGAAGCGCGGCGCCGCGACCGCGGTCAGGATGGCCATCAGCACCATCACGACGATCAACTCGATCAGCGTGAAGCCCCGGGCTCTGGCCGTAAAAAGAAAGGCGGCCGTAAGGCCGCCTTTGCGGGTGCTGCGCAACACCTAACAGTCAGCGGCGGTCGTTGCGGACACCGTGATCTGCGCCGCGCCGCCCGCCGGCGCGTCGGTATAAACGACGCTGCAGCCGGCCGGCGTGGAAGCGCCGACGACTTGGATCGTCAGGGTGCCCACACCGTATACCGGGTTGAACGTGGCGGTATCGAGGTTGTTGAGAGCCGAGACGACACCGGTGGCGGTTGCCGCAGGGTAGCCGTTGACGATGTCGATCGTCGCGCCTTCCAGCGCCACCGTGACGGTGGCGTTGCGCGCCAGCGCCATGCCGTGCACCAGTGCAGAAGTGCTGCGCAGCGACCCGGCCAGACCGTTCAGCGCCGAGACGCGAGCGTCGCGGGCGATGTTGGCAAACCGGGGGATGGCGAAGGCGGCAAGGATGCCGAGGATGACGATAACAACGACCAGTTCGATGAGCGTGAAGCCCCCTTGCGGGGTTTTGCGTGAGGAAACCATGGTTTGACTCCCTGGAAAACCGCAGCCGCAGCCGTGGCATCCGTAAGGTTGAATTCCGGGTTCGCCGCACCGGCCGCAGCCGGCACCTTAAATCCCGGGCCTGAGGGGAGACTGCACGGTATCGGACCCCGGTGCAAGGAACCACGTCCGCAGCACCGCCGTCCATCCGGTCAACAACCGCCGATCATCCCCTCAGGTGATCCAGCAGCAGGGGTAGCAGGGCAACCAGGCAGCCTCCGGCCGCCGAAATCAGCAGCAGGCCGCCCAGCCGTGGATAGAGGGCAAAGCCGGTGTCCAGCGTGCCGACGACCTTGTCCAGCGGCGGCGCCGGCACCTTGTGCCAGGCGTTGGCGGTCTTTTCCAGGCCCTTGAGCAGGCTGGGGCGGATGAAGATCACCACGCCGATGACCAGCACGAACACATGCAGGCCGACGATCAGCCAGTCGAGGGCCGGCACCAGCCAGATCGCGTTGGGCGGGGTGTGCGGGCCGAGGAACAGCACCTTCACCGTGGCCTTCGGGAACGCAAACATCCAGCGCCACAGCACGAAGATGGCGCCGAGGGTGACCAGCGTGCCGATGATGCGATGGTGCCGGTAAAACAAGCGCTCGGAATCGCGGGGCTGCTCGAGTTTCTCGAATCCGGCGGTGGTGTCCACCCACAGGTTCATGCGCTGGCTCATCGCGAACAGGGTCTTGGGGCTGGCCAGCATCATCACGCCGACGACGAGCGAGAACAGCAGCCCGAGGATCAGGGCGGTGAGCAGCCCTTCGGCAGCCCACATGTATCCGGCGGGAATCAGCGCGTGCATGAGGACTCCACTTTCGCCCACGGCACCCTGCGCGTCAACGCAGGCGTGCTAGCCACGGTGCATGGCCGCGCCGGCCAGGTCCCACATCGGCAGGAACACGCCGAGCGCCAGCACCAGCACCACGCCGCCGACGATGATGATCAGCAGCGGCTCCATCAGCGTGCCGAGGTTTTCGACGTCGTGCTTCACGTCGGCGTCGTAGAATTCCGCCATCTCGTCCATCATCTCGTCGATGCGGCCGGTTTCCTCGCCCACCGCCAGCATCTGCAGCACCAGCGGCGTGAACAGGCCGGTGGCGGCGGCGGCGCGCGACAGCACTTCGCCACGCTCGATGAAGTCGCGCATCGCGCGGATCTGCTCCCCCACGTACTCGTTCTGCACGGCGCGACTGACCAGGTTGAGGCTCTCGAGCAGCGGCACGCCGGCGCGCGAGGTCATGGTGTAGGCGCGGGCGAAGCGTGCCAGCGTGGCGCGGTGGACGATGCCGCCGAGCACCGGCAGCTTGAGCTTGGCGCGGTCCCAGGCAAAGCGCCCGGCCTCGGTCTCGAGCCAGCTGCGGATGCCGAAGACGACGCCGCCAATCACGGCCGCCACCAGCCACCAGTAGGTCACGGTGAAGTTGGACACCGCGATGATGAGCTTGGTCGGGCCCGGCAGCTGGCCGCCGACCGCGGCGAAGATCTTGGCGAACTTCGGTACGACCATGCCCATGACCACGGCGATCGCCACGCCGACCGCCACCAGCACGATGATCGGGTAGCGCATGGCCGAGGAAATCTGGTCGCGCGTGAATTTGTCGAAGGCGAGGTACTGGTGCAGGCGCTGGAAGGCCTCGTCGAGCTTGCCGGAGTTCTCGCCGACCCGGACCACGTTGACGAACAGGGGCGGGAAGATGTCCGGGTGCCGCGCCAGCGAGCCGGCGAGGTCGCGGCCGGCATTGAGGCTTTCGATCACGTCCTGCAGGGCCTTGACCAGGCCCGGGTGGCGCGAGGTGTCGGCGAGCCCGCGCAGGGCCCGCACGAGCGGGATGCCGGCCTTGGTCAGCGCGTACATCTGCCGCGCGAACATCATGAGGTCGGACAGGCCGGGCTTGCCCTGGAACAGCCGCACCTGCATCACCGATCCGCGGCCCTGCTCGGCCACCGCCGGCTCGATGCGCACCGGCGTCACGCCGGAATTGATCAACTGGGCTGCGGCGCTCGAGGGGCTGTCGGCCTGCAGCTCGCCGTTGACCAGCCGGCCACTGCGATCACGGCCGCGGAAACGGAACGCAGCCACGGCCTACGCCGCCTGGGCGGCCGCGCGGGCGCCCGATTCGCGCACGTGGCTCGGCAGGTCTTCGAGGCTGCCGGTGACGCGGATCACCTCCGCGATCGTGGTCACGCCCTGCAGCACGAAGTCGAGGCCGGACTGCACCAACGGCCGGAAACCCGGCTGCTGCGAGGCCGCGCGCTCGAACGCCGCGTAGTCCTCGCGGCGCAGGTGGTCGGCCAGGCTGGCGTCGAGCTCGAGCAGTTCGTACAGGCCGATGCGGCCGCGGTAGCCGGTGCTGTTGCAGTACTGGCACCCGGTGCCACAGCGGAAACGCGCGTCACGCTCGCGGCCGCCGCTCATCGCGCGCAGCCAGGCCTGCTCGCCCGGCGTCAGCTCGTAAGGCTCTGCGCAGTTCTCGCAGACGCGGCGCACGAGGCGCTGGGCGATCACGGCGTTCAGCGCGGTGGCCACCATGTAGCCAGGCACTCCCATGTCCACCAGGCGGTTGACCGTGCTGATCGAGTCATTCGTGTGCAGCGTGGACAGCACCAGGTGGCCCGTCATGGCCGCGCGCACGCCGATCTCGGCGGTTTCCGCGTCGCGCATTTCGCCGACCATGATCACGTCTGGATCCTGGCGCAGCGCGGAACGCAGGATGCGCGCGAAGGTCAGGTCGATGCGCGCGTTGACCTGCACCTGGTTGATGCGCGGCAGGCGGTACTCGACCGGGTCCTCGACCGTGATGATCTTGTGCTCCGGCACGTTGACCTGGTTCAGCGCCGCGTACAGCGTGGTGGTCTTGCCGCTGCCGGTCGGGCCGGTCACCAGCAGCATGCCGTTGGGCCGGCGGATCAGGCGATCGAGCTTCTTCTTGGCGTCGGGCGGCATGCCGAGCTGCTCGAGGTTCAGCACGTTGGCGCTCTGGTCGAGCAGGCGCATGACGATGGACTCGCCGTGCGCGACCGGCATGGTCGAGAGGCGCACGTCGATGCGGTTGTTCTTGACCTTGATCTGGAAGCGGCCGTCCTGCGGCATGCGCTTCTCGGAAATGTCGAGGCCGCTCATGAGTTTCAGGCGCGTGACCAGCGCCGAGGCGATGCGGGTCTCCTCGATGATCTGCTCGTGCAGGAAGCCGTCGATGCGCTGGCGCACGCGCAGCAGGTTTTCCTCCGGCTCGATGTGGATGTCGGAGGCGTGCACCTGGGTGGCGTCCTCGAACATGGACTGCAGCAGGCGCACGACCGGCGCGTCGTCCACCGAGGCGCCGGCCTCGGTCATCTGCGCGATGTCGAACTGGCCTTCCCCGATCTCCTCGCCGAGCTCCTCGGCCAGCGTCACGATCTCCTCGGTGCGGCGGTAGACCGTGTCGATCGCCTGGATCACCTCGGACTCGCGAACGATCGCCTGCTTGATCGGCCGCTTCAGCACGCGGCCGAGGCTGTCGTAGGCAATGATGTCGGTCGGGTCCGCCATGCCGACGACCAGGCCGTCGTCGTCGTTGCGCAGCACGATCGCGCGGTGCCGGCGCGCGTGCACTTCGGGCAGCAGCCGCACGACTTCCGGCTCGAACAGGTACTGGCGCAGGTCGATGACCGGCAGCAGGAGCTGCTCGGACAGGACACTCAGCAGCTTTTCTTCCTCGATGAAGCCCATCTCGATCAGCAGGTGTCCGAGCATGCCGCCAGCCTGCTTCTGGCGCTCCAGCGCATCGGCCAGCTGCCCGGCCGTGATCAGCTCCTGCTCGACGAGCAGCTCGCCGATGCGGATGCGCTTGCGCATCTAGTTCGCCGACTGCAGCGCGGCCGTGCGCTTGTTGATGTGGTCGAGCAGCCGCGTGTCGAGGTTGCCGAGCGAGCGCGCCTTGGCGTACGCCGCCAGCGCGCCCGGCACATCGCCGAGCGCATCGCGCGAGATGCCGAGGCCCGCCCACCAGTGGCCTTCCTCGGGCTGCGCTTCGACCAGGGCCTGGTAGGAGCGCGCCGCGTCTTCATGGCGGTTCAGGCGCTGGTAGGCGGCGGCCAGCAAGGCGTGGAATTCCGCGTCGCCGGCAACGCTGGGCTGGGCGTGGTCGAGCTGCGCAAGCGCCTCCCCGGGCTGGCCACGCGCGAGCGCCAGCCGCGCGATCAGCCGGCGATAGCCGATCCAGTCCGGATCTTCCTCGAGCCCGCGCTGCACCAGGGTCTCGGCCTCGTCGAAGCGGCCCTGGCCGATGAGCAGGCTGCCGAGGTCCTCACGCGCCGGGTTCAGCTTCGGGTCCAGCGCCAGCGCATCGACGAGCGCCTGCTCGGCGTCCTTCTCGTTGCCGGCGGCCAGGGCGCGTCGCGCAGCGGCGTAGCGGGCCTGGGCATCGCGCGTAACGCTTGCGCCCACCGGGCGCGAGGGTTCGTGCGACGACGCCGCCTCAGCCGGGGCGGCGGCCGCGGCGGGTGCGGCGGGTGCGGCGGTCTCGGGCGCCGGTTTCGCAGGCTTGTCCCGGTGCCGCGAGGCCTTGATCGGCGCGGGACCGCCGACCGGAGGCGACATCGACGAATCAATCTGGAGCCGTGCGAGGGGAACGGGCGTCGCGGCTGGCGCCGCGGCCCCTGTGGACGCGGTGACGGTATCGCGGGCGCCGGGAACGGCGGTCTTTTTCGGTTGCGTCAACAGGAACACGGCCGTGAACCCGGCGATTCCCGCGAGCAGGATCCACACCAGCGCGCGGCCGTTGCCGCGCCGCTCGGGGGCACGCAGCTGAATCCCGCTCATCATGTCGCCGGCTTCCGGCTGGCGCGTGGACAGGTCTCGCAACATGCGGTTGATCAGGCTCATGCCGGTCGCCTCAGGGTCCGCGTGCCATCAGGGAAGCCAGGCCGAACGACAGGCCGTAGGCGATGATCATGCTCAGCGCGAGTGCCGCGCCGATCAAGCCAAGATTGTCCTGCGTGAAGGCCCACATCCGCACGCCCAGCGGCATCGGGGTGCTCTCGGTGTCCTGGATCGCCGCCAGCGCCTCGGCGCGGCCAACGCGCCGGCCGCCGGGCCCGAACGCGGCCAGCAGCGCCCTGTGGCACAGGATATTCACGAGCCTTGGGGTGCCGCCGCTGGCGATGTACAGCAGCGCGAGCGCGCCCGCGTCGAACAAGGGCTCCTGCACGCCGGCGATGTCGAGGCGGTGGCGCACGTAGGCGTCGAACTGCGCGCGCGTGAGCGGCCGCAGCCGGTGGCCGAACGTGATGCGCTGGCGCAGCTGGCGCAGGTTCGGCTGCCTGAGCCGCTGGTCGAGCTCCGGCTGGCCGAACAGCACGACCTGCATCAGCTTGTAGGTCTCGGTCTCGAGGTTGGTCAGCAGGCGGATCGCCTCGAGCGTCTCGTCGGACAGCGCCTGGCTTTCGTCCACGATCAGCAGCGTGCGCTTCTGCGCGCGCGCGTTTTCCAGCAGGCGGGCGTTGATGGCCTGCATCAACTGCTCGGTCGTGGCCTGCACATCGTCGATGCAGTGCAATTCCTGCGCCACGGTCTGCAGCAGGCCGCGCGGCGACACCGCCGGGTTCGGCACGTAGGCCGTGACGAACTCGCCGGACAGGCCGTTGAGCAACTGGCGGCACAGCTGGGTCTTGCCCAGGCCGATCTCGCCGGTGATCTTCAGGAAGCCCTCGCCCGAGCGCAGCGCCACCAGCAGCGTGTTCAGCGCCTCCTGGTGCGAGGCCTGCGAGAAGAAAAAACGCGTGTCCGGCGTCAGGCCGAAGGGCGCCTGCTTGAACCCGAAGTGCGCTTCGTACATCGGGCCGCGATCAGTTCCACCAGCTGCGCTGGCGGTCCTTCAGGTCCTGCACCTGCAACTGGTGCTTGCGCACTTCCTCGGCCCACTGCTCGTCGCTCTCGACCACCAGCGGCTTGAGCAGGATCACCAGCTCGCTCTTTTTGCTGGACACGCGCGTCTGGCGGAACAGGAAGCCGACCAGCGGCAGCTTGCTCAGCAGCGGCACGCCGAAGCGGTCGTCCTTGCCGGACTCCTGCATCAGGCCGCCGATGACGATGATCTGGCCCGAGCGGGCCCGCACGATGCTGTCGGCCTCGCGCACGTTCGACAGCGCCAGCGGGAAAGTCTCGGTGTCGCCGTTGCCGAATTGCAGCTGCTTGACGTTGGTGCGCACGTCGCTGACCGTCGGGTGCACGTGCAGCGTGACCATGCCCTGCTCGTCGATCTGCGGCGTCACGTCGAGCGCGATGCCCGAGAAGAACGGCGTGAACTCGACCGAGCGCGCGGTGGCGCCGGCCGTGCCGACGCCCGCGCCGGTGGTGTTGGCCTGGACTTTGGTGACGAAGAACTCGTCCGAGCCGACCTTGATGATGGCCTTCTGGTTGTTGATCGTGGACACGCGCGGGCTCGACAGCACCTTGACGTCGCCCTGGCCCTGCAGCAACTCGATCACGGCGTTGAAGTCGTTGGCGTTCAGCACCGCGGTGATGGCACCACCGATCGCGGTCGGCGCCACCGGCAGGCCGAGGGTGCCGGTGACCGGGTCTACGGTGATGCCGCTGCCCGAGCTGGCGAGCGCGCCGTTATCGAAGCCCTCGTTGCCGCCGAACTGGCCGAGCGTGCCGGCGTAGCCCTTGTTGGTCGTGCCGAGCAGCGTCCAGTTGATGCCGGCCTGGAAGCTGTCGTTGAGCTGCACCTCGATGATCTTGGTCTCGAGGATCACCTGGCGCGTGAGGCTGGTCTGCAGCTGGCGCAGGTAGCGCTCCACTTGCTGGAGCTCGGAGGTCATCGCGCGAACGACGATCAGGCCGGCGTCGGCATTCATCACCAGCTTGCGGCCGCCGCCATCCGGCACCATGGTCTTCAGCGTCGCCTCGATCATCGGCCAGAAGTCCGTGTCGGAATTGGTCTCGATGCCGCTGCTCGGCAGCGTGCCGCGCGAGCCGCTGTCGCCGCCGCTGTTGTTCGCACCCTGCTTCGACTCGGTCAGCTGGCCGGAGCTGACGAAGATGCGCGACTTGCCGCTGCGCTTCACGTTCAGGTAGTTGACCTTGAACATGCGCGACTGCATCTGCTCGGCCTGCACGGTGTAGCCGCCCGCGGTCTTCACGTAGTCGTAGCCGTAGGCCTCGCGCACGTAATCCATGACTTCGGGCACGGTGACGTTCTTGAGGACCAGCGTGATGTCGCCGGCGACGCCGGGCTGCACCACCACGTTGTACGGCGTGCCCTCGACCAGGCTCGTGAAGAAGGCCTGCGCCGGCACGTCGCGCACGTTCACGTCGAAGCGCTGCAGCAGCGGGTCGCGCCCGGGTCCGCGGCCGCCATAGCCGAGCGGCGGCAGCAGCGCATCGGCCACCGCCGGCGGCACCGCCAGCGGGGTCGTGGGCGTGGGCACCCCGACCACGGGCACCGGTGCCGCGGACGTGGTCACCGCGGGCGCGTCGGGTGTCGAGGCACAGGCCACCAGCAGCGCGACCGCGCTGCCCACGGCCCATCGCCGCCAAAGAACCTGCTCCTGCCTCATCACGATCCCCCTCGTCATCATTCTCAGCCGCCGCCTTTCACGTCAACCCGGCCCGGCAGGCGCAGGTTCAGGCGCATCCCGTCCTGCTGCAGCGTGACGCCGTCGCTGCGGACTTCGAGCAGCGTGGCCCCTTCGATGCGCTCCCCCAGCGAAACGGTGCGGCCGTTGATCACTGCGACCTTGCGGTTGTCGGCAACCAGCGTTGATTGTAAGCGCCAGCGCGGCCTATGGGCGGCTTTCGCGGCGCTGTCTTCCGGCTCCGCCAGCGACGTGGGCCGGGTCGGGTCGCCCAGGCCGGACTGCGCGGCGCACAGCGCCGGCGCCGCCAGCAGCCACAGCGCGAGCGCAGGCCTAAACACCGACCCAGCCCTCCTGCAAGCCCAGCGTGAAGATGACCAGCTTGAGCCGGCCCTGCGGATATTGCTCGACGGTGTACTCGACGCGGTCCCAGAAGAACCGCCACGGCAGCGCCTCGATCGACTGCAGGAACTGCAGCGTTTCCAGGTAGCTGCCGGAAATTTCGATTTCCACCCCGTGCTTGTAGATCTGGGTCGCACCGGCCTTGACCGCAGCCTGCGCGGCATTGGTGTTGCCGACCAGCGGCGCGACGACCGCCTCGGGCGGCAGCGTCTTGAGCTTGATCAGCGTCAGCTTCGAGGTTCGGTTCAGCACCTGGCCGAGCACGTGCGCCATTTCCTTGGGCGCGATCAGGCCGGCGGTCGCGCCCGCCAGCTGGCCATCGAGCCGGCCGATCTCGGCCTGCAGCTTTTCGACCGCTTTGCGGCTGGCGGTGTCCGGGTCGCCCACGCCCTGCGCCACGATCGCCTCGACGCTCTTGCCGAGGCCCGAGACTTCCGCGCGCAGCATCGCCACCTGCTGCAGGCGGCCCTTGCGCTCGCGGTCCAGCGGTCGCATCAGGATGGAATCCCACAGCAGTGCGACCAGCGCGAGGGCCGCGACCAGCACCATCACGCGCTCGCGCAGCGCGCGCTGGTCGAAGCGGTCCATCAGGTCGGCGAGGAAGAGCCTCACGGCGCGGTCTCCCGCGAGCGCGTGCGCAGCACGAACACGAGCTGGTTGCCGCCGTCGGTGCGCCGCTCGAGGCTCGCATCCTGGAACGCGGTGCCGGCGAACACGGCCTCGGTGCCGAGCTTGGCCAGGTATTTCGGGATCAGCTCCTCCGACAGCGTGATGCCGGACAGCGCCATCCGCGAACCGTTGGCGCCGACCTCGATGTGCGTGAGCCACAGCCCGTTGAGGCGCTGGCGCGCCAGCCCGCTGAACTGCGGCGAGAAACCCTGGGTGCTGCCGAGCTCCTGGCGCGAGAGCGCCGCCAGCGCCTGGGCCTTGCGGTCGCGCTCCTGCGCCAGCGCGCCCACCTGCGCGTCGAGCGCATGGCTCTGGCTCTTGCCCTGCAGCTGGCTGGCGAGGTCGTTGAGGCGCGCGGTCGTGGCGGTGCGCTGCGCCTCCAGCCGGGCCTGCTCGGCGCCGAGTGCGGCGCCGCGCCAGCGCACGCCGGCGTAGATCAGCGCCAGCGCGCCGACGAACAGGACCAGGATCAGCAGCGACACCTGCGCGCTGAACAGCGCGCGCTGCTTGCGGAACATCGGCGCCAGGAGGTTGACCTGCTGCTTCATAGCGCGACGCGCTCCTGCCGCAGCGCGGCGCCGATCGCGAGCAGGCTGCGCGACTGCATCTCGGGCGACATGCCGCCCGGGATGTCCAGCAGCGTGTTCAGGTCGAGCGCCTCGGCAGTCACGCCGACCGCCTGCGACAGGTGCTTGAACAGCGCGGGCTCGACCAGGCCGAACGGCGCGATGTAGAGCGTCTCCACCGCCGGCCGCGAGAAATGCGTCTCGTAGTACTCGAGCGAGCGCAGGATCTCCATCGCCAGCGCATCGCCGGTGCGGCGGAACTCCTCGTTGCTCGAATCCTTTCCCGCCAGCGCGGCGAGCTCCTGCTGGCCGATCCAGATGCGGCGCGACAGGTACAGCGTCTCGTCGCCGGTGATCAGGATCATGCTGTAGCCGGCCTCGATGTAAAGCAGCGCCGCGCCCTTGTCGTCGGCCGGCGTCAGCGCGAGCAGGTTGCGCAGCGCAAGGTCGGTGATTTCGATGACACCCAACTCGGCGCCGCTACGGTTGACCAGCGCGGCTTTCTGCGCGATCACGGGCGTGCGCGACACCACCACGCACATCGTCCTGCCGGCCTCGCGGCCGGCGCCGGCCTGCTGCGGCATGTCGAACACGTCGATCGCCGCCTCGTCGATCGGGAAATCGATCAGGTCGCGGATGCGCCAGCGCACCGCGTCGCGCAGTTCGGAGTCCGGCACGTCCGGCGATTCCACGAGGTGCAACTGGTATTCGTCTGGATTCAGCACCAGCAGCAGGCTCGCGCGCTCAAGGCCGGTCTGCAACATGAGATTGCGCAGCGAGAGTCCCGGATCGGCCTGGCGCGACAGCGGCTGGAATTCGCAGCGCGTCAGGCGCGGCGCGCCCGAGCCTATGCGCAGGATGCTGGCGAGGCTGATGCCCTGGGGCAGCAAGGCGAGGCCAAGCTGGTTCTGCGGGCCGGACTGCTGGCGGAAACCGGGCAGGCGCTGGCTGATGTCACGAAGGCGCTCCAGCGCCCGCTTGCCGAACGCCTGGAAACGCTCCGCAGCGCCGGGTCGGCGCTCGCGATCTGCTGCAGATCCTGCTGCGGCCACGACTGAATCCCCCACTGTGGGCCAAACCCTTTATGTCTCAGGGTCTTGCCGCATGATCCTAGACCTCTGTCTGGGGGAAAGCTAGCCGGTTTACCCGGCCGTATCGCGGAGCAGTTGCGCGTAAAACTGCACCAGGCGGGCGTAATCCGGCACACCAATGCGTTCGTTGGCGCCGTGCAGGCGGAGCAGGTCGGGCTCGGTCAGCATCACGGGCACGTAGTTGTAGCGCGCGTCGCGCACGGCGCCGTAGTGGCGGTTGTCCGTGGCGCCGATCACGAGGCCCGGGGCGACCACCGCCTCGGGAAACACCTTATGCGAGGCGCGCTCGATCGCGGCGAACGCGGGCGTGTCGACCGGGCTGACCGGCGACGGTTCCGAGAAGAAATCGCAGGGCAGCAGTTCGACTTCGGGGTCGTCGATGATCCGGCGAACCTGCGCGGTCACCGAGGCGATGCTGTCGCCCGGCAGGATGCGGAAATTCACCGTGGCCTCGGCCTCGACCGGCAGCACGTTGTCCTTCACGCCGGCGCGGAAGATCGTCGGCGCGGTGGTCGTGCGCACCAGCGCGTTGGTCGTCGACGACGCCGTCATGCGCTTCTCCACCAGCGGGCCGAACAGCCAGCGGTTCGCCACCGCCAGGCGCAGCATGGGGCTCATCACCGGCGCGAGGCGGTCGAGCATGTCGGTCACCGGCGGGCCCAGCCGCGCCGGCAGCGGCTCGGCCTGCAGGCGCGCGATGGCGGTCGCGATGCGGCCGATGGCCGTGATCCGAGGCGGCCGCGACGAATGGCCCCCGGCATCGTGCGCCGTGAGCTTCAGCGACAGGTAACCCTTCTCGGCGGTCATGATCGAGGCGACCGGCCGCGCCACGCCGGCAACGATGCCTTGCGTGATGGCGCCACCCTCGTCAAGCGAGAACTCGGCCTTCACGCCGCGCGAGGCCAGGAGCGCAGCCACCTGCCTGGCGCCCTGCTCGCCGCCAATCTCCTCGTCATGGCCGAACGCGAAATAAATCGTGCGCTTCGGCGTGAAGCCGCTGGCGAGCAGCAGTTCCACCGCCTCGAATTGCGCGACGAGGCTGCCCTTGTCGTCGAGCGCGCCGCGGCCCCAGACATAGCCCTCGGCGATCGCGCCCGCAAACGGCGGGTGCTCCCAGGCACTCTCGGTGCCGGGCTCGATCGGCACCACGTCCTGGTGCGCGAGCAGCAGGATGGGCTGGGCGTTCGCGTCGCTGCCCTGCCAGCGGTACAGCAGGCTGTACTGCGCGACGGTTTCGTGGGTCAGCGCGGCGTCCACGTGCGGGAACTGCCGCCGCAGGTAGTCGTGCAGCTTCGGCCACTGCGACCAGTCCACCCGGTCGCGCTCGTTGCGCGTGACCGTGGGAATCCGGATCGCGCCGGCCAGGCGCTCGGCTGCGGCCGCGGCGTCCACCGCCATCAGCGCCGGACTCGCCTCCGCCACCGGCGCGGGATCCAGCAGCAGCACGCGGCCCGCGACGACGGCCGCGAGCGCGAACACCACGGCGCCAAGGCCGAGCACGAAGTTTTTCATGTGACGGCTATCCTATTTGACCGCAGCCTCGACGCCGTCGCCGGGCGGCCGAGCGCCCAGCGTTTCGCCGCTCGCCCGGCGGAACACGCGCCGGCCCCAGTGGCCGACGTCGTCGAGCGCCAGGTAGATCGTCGGCAGCACGATCAGGCTGACGACCGTGGCAAAGGTGAGCCCGCCGATGATGGCCCGCGCCATCGGGTAATACGGCGGGAAGCCGTCGCCGCCGATCGTGGTGTCGCCGACCGCCAGGGGAATCATGGCCAGCACCGTGGACGCCGCGGTCATCAGGATCGGCCGCAGGCGGTCGCGCGAGCCCTGCAGCAACGCGGCCTCGCGGCCCAGACCCGCCTCGCGCAGGTGGTGCACGTGGTCGACCAGCACGATGCCGTTGTTCACGACCACGCCCATCAGCACCAGCATGCCGATCATCGCCATGAAGGAAAACGTGGTGTGGGTCAACATGAAGAACCAGAACACGCCCACAAACGAGAAGAAGATGCCGGTGATGATCGCCGACGGCGCCAGCACGCTCTCGAACAGCGCCGCCATCACGATGTAGATGCAGCACAGCGCCAGCAGCATGTTGGCCAGCATCGTGCTCTGCGACTGGTCTTCGTCTTCGAACGCCCGGCCGTAACCCCACGAATAGCCCGGCGGCAGCTGCAGCTGGCTCAGCCTCTGCTCGACGTGCTTCCTGGCGTCCTCCGGCGTCGTGCCCTCGGTGGTGGAAAAATTGATCGCCAGCGACGTGCGCCGGTCCTCGCGCTTGATGTCGCCGGGCACGTCGCCGATCGACAGTTCGGCGACCGTGGACAGCGAGATGCGCTGGCCCGACGGCGTCATCAGCGGCAGCGAGCGCAGCGCGTCGATGTTGGTGCGGTCCTCGCGCCGCAGTTGCAGCACCATGTCCACCTCGCCGGTCTGGGTGCGATACGGGCGCAGCGGGCTGCCGCGCATCGCGCCGGAGACGACTTCAGCGACCTGTTGCGACGACAAGCCGTAGAGCCGCGCCTTGTCTTTATCGACGTGCACGCGCATCTCCCAGCCGCCGGCGGTGGCGTTGATGCCGACGTCCCGCAGACCCGGCACGTTGCGCATCGCCGCGAGCACCTGGTTGGCGACCTCGTGCAGGGTGTCGGTGGACTCGCCGTAGACGTTCACCGCGAGCTTGCCGCCGCTGCCGCCGCGGTTTTCCTCGAACGACGGCTCGCCGATGGCAATCTTGGGCAGGCCCTTGCGGATCAAATCCTGAATTTCGTGCGGCGTCTTGCTGCGCCCTTCCTTGGGCTTCAGGTACAGCATGGTGAACGCGCGGCCGATGTCGAAATAGCTGTACACGGTCTCGACTTCGAGCTCGTCCTTGTGGGCGATCACCCAGTCCTCGACCCGGTTGACCGATTCCCGGACCGTGTCCAGCGGATAGCTGCTGTTCATGTGGTAATCCATGAACAGGCGCTGGCTGCCCTCCTGCGGGAACATGTCGTTCTTCACCACCCCGATCGGGATCGCCACCGAGAACAGCGTGGCGAGGATGAACAGGCCGGTCTTGCCGCGGTGCTGCAGCGTCCACTCCAGCAGGCCGTGGTAACGGTGGGCCAGCGCCAGCATCCACTTCGGACTCACGCCGGCGCTGCCCGGAATGCGGGTGGTGAGCTGGGGAATGAGCGTGATGGCCACCAGCAGCGAGGCCGCCAGCGCGATGCAGATCGTGACCGCGACGTGCGACAGGTACAGCGTGATCTCGTTTTGCACGCCGAACACGTTGGGCAGGAACACGATCGCGGTGGCCAGCGTGCCGAGCGTCACCGCGAGGCCGACGCTGTTCACGCCGGCCAGGGTCGCCGCCACCGGGTCTTCCGGATGCTCGGCCCGCGCCTTGAACACGGCCTCGTTCACCACCACCGAATTGTCGACCAGCATGCCCACCGACAGCATCAGGCCCATCAGCGTCAGCACGTTGAGGCTGTAGCCCATGAAGTACAGCGCGGCCAGCGTGATCACCAGCGACAGCGGCACCGACGCGGTCACGATGGCCGTCGTGCGCCAGTCGCGCAGGAACAGGTACAGCACGACCAGCGAGAACAGCGCGCCGAGCGCGCCGGCCTCGAGCAGGCCGCGCAGGGAGGCGCGCACCGACGAGGCCTGGTCGTCGATCAGGATCAGCTTCAGGCCGGCCATTTCCGGCAGCTGCTTGATCTCCTCCACTTCCTCGTTGACGCGGTCGGCGGTCTCGACCAGGTTGGCGCCGGCCTCCTTGAAGACGGCGAGGCCGACCGCAAGGCGCTGGTTG
>JAYUGN010000063.1:0-6720 GCA_043767605.1 Gammaproteobacteria bacterium | reverse complement strand
AAGCAAGCCCAATGCGCCACGCGCTAACCACGCTTACCGACGCAGAGCGGTGGGTACCTGAGCGACTAGCGAAGGCGCTGGATCCCCGCGTTCGCGGGGATGACAGCGGTAGCGAGGGCGCGTTACACCTCCGCGGCCAGCACCACCGAGCTGTCGCGCGCCTTCTTGGCGCGGTACATCGCCGCGTCGGCGGCATTGACCAGCGCCTCCACGGTTTTGCCGTGCGTCGGGTACAGCGCCACGCCGACGCTGGCGCCAACCTTGAGCAGCTGGCCGCCGCAGTCGTAGGGCTCCGACAGCGCCGCGGCGACCTTCTGGCCGATCTGCATCGCATCCTCTGGATTGCGTGCCCCATCGAGATAAATGGCGAACTCGTCGCCACCGAGCCGCGCCGGCAAGTCCGCAGTGCGCAGGGCGGCGCGCAGGCGATCGGCCACGGCCTTCAGCAGGAAATCGCCGACGGCGTGGCCGTGCTGGTCGTTGACGGCCTTGAAGCCGTCGAGGTCCATCAGCAGCAGGCCGAACGGCCGGTTGTGACCACCGCCGCGGCCGAGCACCTGCTGCATCCTCTGCTCGAACAGCAGGCGGTTGGCCAGCCCGGTCAGGTGATCGAGCTCGGCCTGGCGGCGCAGCACCGTTTCCGCCTTGAGCCGCTCGGTGATGTCCTGGAACACCAGCACGAACGAGGTATTGCGGACCACGTGGCC
The DNA here is from genome assembly GCA_043767605.1 of Gammaproteobacteria bacterium. Classification (GTDB taxonomy): domain Bacteria; phylum Pseudomonadota; class Gammaproteobacteria; order Nevskiales; family Nevskiaceae; genus JACPFV01. The sequence goes on along the minus strand of JAYUGN010000063.1, from coordinate 6,013 downwards.
GCTCTCGACCGCAGACAGCACGTATTCGACCGGGAATTCCCTGCCCTTCAGCGTACGGAACTGCGCCTGCGTCTGGCGGAAGACGCCGGATTCTCCCGCCATCTCGAAAGGCTTCGGCCCGTCGCCGAGGCGTGTCAGCACCAGCACCTTGCCCATCGGCTTGCCGAGCACCTGCTGCGTAGTGCACTCGAGCATCCGGCAAGCGGCAGGGTTGATGAGGCCGACACTGCCGTCGGTCTCGACGCCCAGGATGCCGTCCCCGACCGCGTGCAGCAGGCGCTGCAGGCGCCGGTTGCTCTCGGCCAGCGCGCGCGTGCTTTCGGCAAGTTCGCGCCGGCGCTCGTACAGTTCGAGGAAGATACGCAGCTTGGACAACAGCAGGCTTTCGTCGATCGGCTTGAGCAGGTAATCCACCGCGCCGCTCTCGTAGCCCTGGAACACCTGTTGCTGCTCGCCGGCCTCGGCCGTGACGAAGATGATCGGCACCGGATTGCGCTCGGTGTGGTCGCGGATCAGCGTGGCGGTCTCGTAGCCGTCCATGCCGGGCATCCGGACGTCGAGCAGGATCACGGCGAACTCGTGCCGCAGCAGCAGGCCCAGTGCCTCGTTGCCGGAGCCGGCCGTGGTCACCTCGACCGGCAGCTTCGCGAGGATCTTGCTGGCCGCGATCAGGTTGGCCGGCTGGTCGTCGACGACCAGCACCTTGGGGCGCCTCGCGCGGGCTGCGGCATCGTTCATGACTCAGCCTTGCACAGTCTTGCCAGCAAGGCCGGTAGCGCCTGTGGTGAAAATATCTCGTCGGGCTCGGCCGCTGCGATCGCAGCGCGCGGCATCTCGGGCACCTGCGCCGTGGCCGGGTCCTGCACGATCAGCGTGCCGCCGGCGTCCTTGATCCTGCGTGCGCCGACGGCGCCGTCGTCGTTGGCGCCCGACAGGATCACGGCCAGCGTGCGCTCGCGGATCGCGTGCGCGGCCGAGTCGAACAGCACGTCGATCGAGGGCCGCGCGAAACGCACCGGCGGGTCCAGCGACAGGCTCGCAGTCAGGTCGCGCTCGAGCAGCAGGTGGTAGCCGCCAGGGGCGAGGTAGACGCAGCCGCCCTCGAGCGCATCCTTGTCGTGCGCCTCGCAGACCGCGATGTCGGTACGCGCCTCGAGCAGGCGCGCCAGATCGAGGGTCATGCCGATGGCCGCGTGCAGGCAGACCACGATCGGCACCGGGAAGTTTGCCGGCAGCTTCGGCAGCAGCGCCAGCAGCAGGTCGACGCCACCGGCCGACACGCCCACCACGACGACGTCAAATTTTCCGGAAGAGCCGCGCATCGGCGTCCACCGTTTCGTACGGGCCCGTGTGCTCGATCGAGCCGAGGCTTTCCTTGAGGCCGAGCGCGAGGAAGCCGCGCCGGGCCAGCGCGGCCACGAACAGCTGAAGCACGCGGTCCTGCAGCTCGCGCTTGAAGTAGATCAGCACGTTGCGGCACAGGATCAGCTGCATCTCGCCGAAGGCAGTGTCCGTAACGAGGTTGTGCTGCGAGAACACCATGCGCTCCTGCAGGCGGGTGGCAAACTTGGCCCGGCCGTACTGCGCGGCGTAATAGTCGCTGAGCTTGTTCCTGCCGCCGGCGCGGCGGTAGTTTTCCTCGGCCGCGCGCACGGCCTCGAGCGCATAGATTCCCTGGCGCGCCACGGCCAGCGATTCGGTGTTGATGTCGGTGGCGTAAATCTGCACACGGTCCAGCATGCCCTCCTCGGCCAGCAGGATCGCCAGCGAGTAGACCTCCTCGCCCGACGAGCAGCCGGCGTGCCAGATCTTGGCAAAGGCGTGGCTCTGCAGCCACGGGAACACGTGCTCGCGCAGCGCTGCCAGCGTCCGGGGCTCGCGGAACGGCTCGGTCACCGTCACCGAGATGCCGTTCACGAGCTGGTCGAGAAAATCCTCCTTGTGCAGCACCCGCGCGATCAGCTCGGAGACATGCTTGAGGCCCTCGCGGTCCAGCAGGCCCAGCAGGCGCCGGCGCAGCGAGGCGCGCGCGTAATGGCGGAAGTCGTAACCGTAGCGCTGGTCCAGCGCCTCCAGCAGCAGGTCGATCTCGAGCTCCTCGAGATCTTCGCGTTTCATGCCCCTCGACTCACGTGTTCCGGCCGAACCAGACCCGCAGCATCGCCAGCAGCGCGTCGAGCTCGATCGGTTTGCTGAGGTAGTCGGAGGCGCCGGCGTCCATGCAGCGGCGGCGGTCCTCGGCCATGGCCTTGGCCGTCACCGCGATGATCGGCAGCTTTTTCCAGCGGCCGTCGGCGCGAATGTGCCTCATGGCCTCGAAGCCATCCATCACCGGCATCATGATGTCCATCAGCACCGCGTCAATCGCGGGATTTTCGTTGAGCTTCTGCAGCGCCATTTCACCGTTGTCAGCGACCAGCACCTCGAGCCCGCGCTTCTTCAGCAGCCCGGACAGCGCGAAGACGTTGCGCAGGTCGTCGTCCACGATCAGGAGCTTCCTGCCCTCGAAGGCGTCGTCGCCGCTGTGCAGGCGCGCCACGACCTGCTTCTGTTTCTCCGGCAGGTCGGCCTCGACCGCGTGCAGGAACAGCAGCACGTCGTCGAGCAGGCGGTCGGGCGAGGCCGCGCCCTTGATCACCACGCTCTGCGCGAGCTCCGACAGGCGGCGGTGCTCCTCGGTCGACAGCTCGCGGCCGGTGTAGACCACCACCGGCGGGTGCTCGTCGCCGGACTTGCGCAGTTGCTCCAGGAACTGGAAGCCATCGGTGTCGGGCAGCGACAGGTCGAGCACGATGCAGTCCACCGGACCGTCCTTCAGGACCTGCATCGCCTGCGCTGCCGTGGTCGCCTCGAGCACCTGGGTGCGGCCGTTCTCGAGCAGCGAGCGGATCGCAACCTGGCTGTGGCGGTCATCCTCGACCACCAGTACCGTGCGCCGATCGCGCGCCAGCGTCGCGTCGAGGCGGTCCACCACCTGCTGCAGGTCGGAAAACTCGGCAGGCTTGTGCAGGAAGCCGATGGCGCCCTGCTTCAGCGGCTCGTTGGTCGGGTCCATCGCCGAGACCACGTGCACCGGGATGTGGCGCGTGACGGGCGACCACTTCAGCTCGTCGAGCACGCGCCGGCCTTCCATGTCGGGCAGGCGCATGTCGAGCAGGATCGCGCTCGGCAGGTAGCGGCGCGCCAGCCGCAGCGCCGAGATGCCGTCGCCGGCGACGATGCACTTGTAGCCGCGTTTGCGCACGATGTCCCGCACGACGCCGGCAAAGCGCAGGTCGTCGTCGATCACCAGCATGCTGCGGTCGCCCGTGGTCAGCACGGCACGGTCGTCCTCGATCACCGGCGCGTCCGGGTTCGGCGCGGGCGTCGAGGGCGCCGTGTCGGCCGGCGTGGACTGGGTGGCCTCGGCGATCGCGGCTTCCGCCGCGTCGATGCGCGAGGGCGCCAGCGGGGCGTCGTGCCGCTCCGGCAGGATCAGCGTGAAGCGGCTGCCCTTGCCGACCGTACTGGTGACGCGCACCGCGCCGCCCAGCAGCGCGGCCAGCTGGCGCGCGATGGTCAGGCCCAGGCCGGTGCCGCCGTAGCGCCGGCTGGTGGAGCCGTCGGCTTGCTGGAAGGCCTGGAAGATCAGCTCGAGCTTCTCCTGCGGGATGCCGATGCCGGTGTCCTCGACCGTGAAGGCCAGCAGCGGGCCATCCTGCTCGCCGGCGGCGTGGCGCGCCGCGGCCGGGCCGATGCGCAGCGTGACCGAGCCCTTCTCGGTGAACTTCAGCGCGTTCGACAGCAGGTTGCGCAGGATCTGCTCGACGCGCTGGCGGTCCGACACGATCTCGGCCGACACGTCAGGGGCGGTGTCGAACACCAGCTTGAGCTTGCGATCGCCCGCCACCGGCTCGAACTGGCGCCTGAGGCTGTCCACCATCGAGGTGACCGAAAACGGCTGCAGGTGGATGTCGAGCTTGCCGGCCTCGACTTTCGACAGGTCGAGGATGTCGTTGATCAGGTTCAGCAGGTCGCGGCCGCCCTCGTGGATGATCCGCGCCGACTGGATCTGGTCCTCGTTGAGGTTGCCCTCCTCGTTGCCCATCAGCGAGCGCGACAGGATCAGCAGGCTGTTGAGCGGCGTGCGCAGCTCGTGCGACATGTTGGCAAGGAACTCGGATTTGTAGCGCGTCGCCTGCGCCAGGTCCCTGGCGGTCTTCTCGAGCTGCTCGCGCTGGCGCAGCAGCAGGTTGCTCTTTTCCTGCAGCTCCTCGTTGCCGGTCTGCAGCTCTTCGCGCTGCGACTTGAGCTCCTCTTCCGACTGACGCAGCAGCTGGGCCTGTTCCTCCAGCTCCTCGTTGGTCTGGCGCAGCTCTTCCTGCTGCTCGGACAGGCGCGCCGCCTGCCGGCGGGTTTCCTCGAGCAGCAACTCGGTGTGGCGCCGTGACTCGGAAGCGAGCAGCGCCAGGCCGAGGGACTCGACCATCGTGTCGAGCAGCGACATCAGGCGCGCATCCGGCGCGACGAACCAGCCCAGCTCCAGCACGCCGACGGCCTGGCCGCGCGCGCGCAGCGGCGTCAGGCTCACCGCGGCGACGTCGCCCTGCCCCAGCCCGCTGCGCAGGCGCAGGTAGCCGGCGGGCAGGTGCGTGAAGGTCTCGCTGCGCGTCGCCTTCATCGCGCGGCCCACCAGGCCTTCCTGCGGCGCCTGGCGCGTGTTGATCTCGATGTCGGCGGTGCCGTGCGCGGACACCGCCACCAGCATCTCGTCGCGCTGCAGGTAGACCAGCCCCAGCGGCGAGCCGGTGAGCGAGGACAGCGCGACCAGCGCGCGGCCACCCAGCGCCTCGGGCAGGTCGGCGTTGCCCATCGCGCCGAGCACCTGCAGCTGCGCCCCCGACAGCCATTGCGCCTGCTCGTTCTCCTCGCGCAGGTGCCGCAGCGCCTGGGCCATGTCGGCCAGCGCGAAGGCCATGCTGTCCTTCTCGCTGCGCGGCTCGACCACGGTGGCGTAGTTGCCGGCCGAGATCGCCTGCGCCTGCGCCACCACGCTGCGCGCGCTGTGCGTCAGCGTGACCATGGCGTTGGCCATGCGGTCCTCGCGGCCCAGCGGCTCGAAGGTGGATTCGATGTCGCCCGCCGCCATGCGGTCGGCGGCGTCGGCCAGCGCCTCGAGCCGGCGGCCGAGCGCGCTCATCGCCTGGTTGAGTTGCGCGAGTTCGTCGGCGCCTTCCACCACCGTGCGCGGCCGCACGTCGCCGGTCGCGGCGACACGCCCGAACTCGCGCACCAGCGCCTCGATGCCGCCGGCCAGGCGCTGGTAGAGCACGTAGGTGAGCGTGACCAGCAGCAGCAGCGTGCCCAGCGCGGCGGCCACCAGCAGCGCGCGCTGGCGGCCGCGCGCGTCGCGCTCCGACTGGATCTGCTGCTCGATGTCCTGCGCCAGGCTGGCGGCCAGGCCTTCGACGTCGCCGAGCAGCCGGGCCTCCAGCCGGTCCCAGGACGCGGCGTCCACGACCGGACGGAAGGTGTTCAGGTGCTTCAGCGCCGCCAGCGCCGCGTCGTCATCCACCTTGACGCGCGGGAAGATCCTCTCAAGGGTCACGCCCTGTGCGCGCAGGCTCGCGACCTCCGAGATGCGCGAGCGGTAGGCCGCCACGACGCGCAAGATCGTCTGCAGGTCGGCGCGCTCCTCCGGGACCAGCAGCGTGTCGCCGAGCATCTCCTCGATCACGGCCGTCGCGCCGCTCGCGTGCGCCTCGAACTGGCTGCGCGCCTTGGGATCGCCGCTGATGGTGAACAGCCGGAAGTAGTAAGCCGCACCGCCGTAGCCGTAGGAACCGATCAGCAGCACCAGCTGGTCCGCGCGCGCGTTGAAATTGCGCAGCTGGGCGAGCATGCGGTCGCGTCCCGCCAACTGCGATCGCGCAAAGGCCTGCAGCAGGGCTTCGCGCTGTGCACCGTCGGCGAACACTTCCTGCAGCAGCTCCGACTGCTGCTCCAGCAGGCCCTGGCTGGCGACGAAATCGCG
>JAYUGN010000062.1:0-2261 GCA_043767605.1 Gammaproteobacteria bacterium | reverse complement strand
GCGCCAGCGGCGCCAGGCCCCAGCGCTGCACCAGCAGCAACGCCGCGAGCACCGCGACCGCGGCGCCCAGCAGCCACAGCCACACGGTGCGGCGGAAGAGGCCCAGCTGCGCGTCGTAGGCGTCGGGGTCCTCCAGCAGGATCATCGTGTAGCGGTGGGCTTCCTTCTGCGGCCCGATCCAGCGCAGGCCGAAGCTCAGCGCGAACTCGCCGATCTCGTCGAGCCGCTCGAACTTCCACTTGCCGACATCGGGGCCGATCACGACCGGCGCCTGTTCGGTGAGGCTCGGCGAGTGCCACAGCAGCTTGCCGGACTCGTCGAGCACGGCGGCCTCGAGCCCCGAGTCGGGCTGGCGCAGGCGCTGCTCGGGCAGGTCGGCGTCGGTGATCCGCAACGCGCCGTTTTCATCCTGCTCGGCGCCGCCGAGCAGCGCGTAGACGATGCCGCGCAGGCGGTTTTCCTCGGCGTCGAGCGCGCTCTGCCGGAAGGCGTTGTCGAGACCGGCGCCGCACAGCGCGATAAAGGCCAGCAGCACGGCGGTGGCCGCGAGGAGAAGCCTGGCTCTGATCGACACGGTTTAAAAAAGGGATTAGGGACCCCTAATCCCCAGCCCCTTTTCTCGGCAGGTTCCATCGATAACCTTGCCCTCGAAGCGTTTCGATGGGGTTGAGCGATTCCTCAGGGTCAAGCTTCGCGCGCAGCCGCCGGATGAACACCTCGATCACGTTGCTGTCGCGCTCCATGTCCTCGGCGTACAGGTGCTCGGTCAGGGTGGACTTCGACACGACCTTGCCGGCATTCATGAGCAGGTATTCGAGCAGGCGGAACTCGTAGGCCGTGAGCTCGACGGGCTTGGCGTGCAGCGTGACCTGCTTGGCGCTGGTGTCGAGCACGACCGGGCCCGACTCCAGCGTCGAGTGCGCCCAGCCGCCGGAGCGGCGCAGCAGTGCGCGGGCGCGGGCCAGCAGCTCTTCCTTATGGAAGGGCTTGACGAGGTAGTCGTCGGCGCCGGCCTCGAGGCCGGCGACCTTGCTCTCCCAGCCGTCACGCGCGGTCAGGATCAGGATCGGGAAGGTGCAACCCTTCTTGCGGGCCTGCTTGATGATGTCCACGCCCGAGAGCTTGGGCAGGCCGAGGTCGATTACGGCGATGTCGCAGGGAAACTCGGTGGCCTTGTAGAGGCCTTGCTCGCCGTCGGCCGCGGCGTCCACCACGAAGCCTTCGCTGGTGAAATAGCCCGCGACCTGCGCGCGCAAGTCCGGATCGTCCTCGATGACCAGGACGCGCATCAGTCCACGTCGACGTGATGGGTGCGGACCTCGCCGTCCTTGAGCACCTTGACGCGATAGCCGGTGCCCTCCGGCTCGACCGACAGCACGCGGCCGCCGCCGTTGGCCTGCACCGCCTGTCGCGCGGCCTCGGCGGAGCGGTCGTTGCGGTCGCCACGCGCATCGCGCAAGCCTTCAGGTTGCGACTGCTGCTGCTGCTGCTGCCCCTGCCGCAGGCGCCAGCGCGCATCGGCGGGCTGGGTGAACAAGCCCGCCGACACGATTGCGCAGAACAGCAGTGCGAATCTCATGCGTCTTAGTCTAGGTCATCCGCGTCTTCGGGCGAGACATCCACGCGCACCCGGACCCGGCTGCCGGGATCGTAGGGAAGCTGCGTGCGGTAGGTGCGGCCGTCGTAGCGGTAGGTCACGTCGTAGGCCTCGATGCGGCGCTCGTAGCGCACCTCGCGCACATCGCGGCAGGACGTGCGGTAGCTGTCGCGCTCGACCACGCGCCCGTTGTTGTACGAACTCGAGGCGGCTGCGTGGCCTGCGCCGATCATGGCGCCGGCAGCGGTCGAGAAGTCGCGACCGTGGCCATGGCCGAACTGGTGGCCTATGACGCCGCCGATCGCGGCGCCGAGCAGGATGGCGCCGGGGTCCGGCGCGCCGTTGTAGACGCGGCGCTCGGTGACCGGTTCCTCGCTGCAGACTTCGCGCGGCTCGCTGTAGCGGACCTCGCGGTAGACCGGTTCCGAGCGGACCACCCGGGCGTAGTCGTAGCGGCCGGCGTCGTGCCAGCCACGGTCGTGGGCCTGGGCCGGCAGGGCGCAGGCCAGGCCGAGCGCGGCGGTGGTGATCAGGGCGTTGAGCTTGTTCATGGGCATCTCCTTCGGTCGGCCCTCGTGGGAGGGCATGGGGCCAGATTAGGAGGTCAAGCTGAAAGCAAGCTGAATGCCCGCCCCCCTCGCTGGCCGCTCGGCACGCCTTCGCT
>JAYUGN010000061.1:0-6758 GCA_043767605.1 Gammaproteobacteria bacterium | reverse complement strand
CGGCGCCGCCAAGACGCGCGCGATCCCGCAGGCCGACGGCAGCTACCTCATCGAGGGCGCCAAGATATTCATCAGCTCCGGCGAGCACGAGATGACCGACAACATCATCCACTTCGTGCTGGCGCGGCTGCCGGATTCGCCGCCGGGCGTGAAGGGCCTGTCGACGTTCGTGGTCCCGAAGTACCTGCTGAAGCCCGACGGCACCCCCGGCGAGCGCAACAAGCTTCACGCCACCGCCATCGAGCACAAGATGGGCTTGCACGGCTCCTGCACCTGCAGCTTGAGCTTCGAGGGCGCGAAGGGCTGGATGGTCGGCGCCCCCAACCAGGGCATCCAGAACATGTTCGTGATGATGAACATGGAGCGGATCATGGTCGGCTTCCAGGGCCTGGGCCTGTGCGAGTTCGCCACGCAGAACGCGATCCGCTACGCGCAGGACCGCAAGCAGGGCAAGAGCCTGGATGCCGACACGATCATCGGCCACGCCGACGTGCGCCGCATGCTGCTGACGATGAAGGCGACCACCGAGGGCGCACGCGTGATGGCCTACGAAACCGCGCTGAACCTCGACCTTGCGCGCCGGCATCCCGACGCCGCGGTGCGCGAGACCGCGCAGGACTGGGTGGACCTGACCACGCCGCTGGTGAAAGCGTTCTGCACCGACTCGGCCGTGGACCTGGGCAGCCTCGCGGTGCAGGTGTACGGCGGCCACGGTTATATCCGCGAGCACGGCGTCGAACAAGCGCTGCGCGACGCCAAGATCCTGTGCCTCTATGAAGGCACCAACGGCATCCAGGCGATGGACCTGGTGCGCCGCAAGCTGATGCTGCACAACGGCCGCCTGCCCCAGCGCTTCTTCAAGCGCGTGCGCGAGGAGCTCGCGCGCAAGGCGGCGGGCGCCGAGTTCCTCGAGGCGCCGCTGGCGAGAGCACTCGCTGATCTCGAGGCGACCGCGGCGTGGCTGCAGCAGTCGTTCAAGACCCGCCCGGACGATGCCGGCTTCGGCGCGGTGGATTTCCAGCGCGCCTTCGCGCTGGCCCTGCTCGGCTACAACTGGCTGCGCATGGCGCGGCTCGCGGGCCAGCACGCCGACACGGGTTTCGCGCAGGCCAAGCACGCGACCGCGGAATTCTTCGCCCAGCGCATGCTGCCGGAGGTTTCGATGCGCTGCGCCATCGTGCGGCAGAGCGCGAAATCACAGATGGAACTGGCCGCCGCCAACTTCTGAAAAGGGGTCGCAGTCCTTTTCGTTTGAAATGTATGGGATAAGAAAAGGACTGCGACCCCTTTTCCCCACCTATGCCGTGTCCGCCCTGCTGTAAGGCTCGTCAGCGCGGCCCGAAACGCTTCGGGTCCACCTCGGTCACGAAACGCTTCGGAATGCCGTCGAGGTCGCGGCGCGTCACGGGCCGCGCCAGCACCTTGGCCCAGCCGTTCGCCTTCAGGCTCGCGTCGCCCGGAAACATCCACGCGACGCCGTCGCGCACGAGGAAGATCGCCGGCGGCTGGCCGTTCTCGCCCGGCACGCCGACCCAACTCTCCGGCGCCGGCGGCAACAACGGCGCGACCATCCTGGCCATCGCCTCGCCCATCACGCGGTAACCGCCCTCCAGCGGGTGGCCATTCATTTCCGCCGGATAGAGATCCGTCCGCGTCATCGCCGCCGCCTGCAGCGGAATCGCGAGATCCACGCACTGCGTGGACGGCAGCTTGCCGAACTCGGCGCAAAGCTCACTGACGCGCTTTTCTTCGTTGGCCACCAGCGTGGCGAAATCCGCGGAAGGCGTGATTTGTTCGGCTTTGATCCGCGGCGCGTACACGCGCTCTTCCGTGGGTATGAACGCGATGAGCAGCGCGAAACCGCTGGCCTGCGCGACCTGCGACATATGTTGCGCAGCCTTGCGGATCACGCCGTAGCCACCCTCTGCCGCCTTGCCGCCGTCGTTGCTGAACAAGCGCAGCTTCGGCGCGAAAGTCAGCGCCGTGCCGCCGAGCGTCGCGGTCCACCAGTCTTCCTTGGGCGGCGGGAACTGCACTGCCGGAGCATCGCTGGCGCGCAAGCCCGGGTCGGGCCGCAACGCGCGCCACTGCTCGCTGCCGTAGGCAACCGTGAAGGACTCGAGCGGATCGTTGCCGGTGTAGAACGCGACCACGACCACGCGCGGGCGGAACGCGGCGGCATCGCTGAACAGGTCGGTGTACTGAACCGCGCCCCAGCCGCCGATCGCCATGCTGTACACGCTGCGCCCCGGCAGCTGCGCGGCCATGCGGCTGGGCCAGTTGTCCTCGAGCATCACGTTGAGGCCGTAGGTCTGGCTGTCGCCGAGCACCACGACGTCGGCCACCGCCGGCACCGCGCGGTTGCGAAAACCAAGGATGTCGTGCGGACCGACCGAGAACTCAGGAATCTCGCCGGCAAAGGGCCGCGGCCGGTTCACGGTGCGCGGGTCCTTCAGCAAAAAGTCGGCGCTCTTGATGTCCTCGGCGCGGAATACCCCCTCGAAGAACGGCGGCACTTCCTTCGAGCTCTTCACCAGCTGCAGATCGGTCGGTCCACCGAGCAGGCCCGGCGCGAGCCAGCGGATCAGGCCGAGCGCCACCAGCAGCGTCGCCAGCGTGAAGGCCGCGGCGAGTATCAGGTCCTTGCGGGTCACGTCAGAACCCCGGGGTCAGAACAGCGTGTAGACGAACGGCGCGACCGCCGGGTTCGCGGCCATCGCGATCAGCAGGCCCAGGAGCAGCAGCACGAGCAGCACGGGCAGCAGCCAGAACTTCTTGCGCGCGCGCATGAAGCCCCACAGGTCCCTCATCAGGTCCAGCATCAGTACGGTGTCTCGAAGTCCACGGGTCCGCGCCGACTCTCGACGCGATAGGTCGAAAGGCTAGCATCTGGCCCCTTCGGCAAGGTTTTCGCGCCGGCCAGCCGGCGGATCACGCCGAGCGGGAAGATCAGCCCGAAGAACACGATGCTGAGCAGGATGCGCGAGTTGATCCAGCCCAGCACGTGGCCGATGGCAACCCACAGCTTCCACAGCGGCATCAGGGGGCGAAGCCAGCGCTTGTCCATCTAGTCGGGCTCGAACTCGGCGAGGCTGCCGCCGCCCTGCCATGGCGGCTGGCGCTTCTTGTCCAGCAAGAAATCGCCGATCACCAGCGCGTCCATGTCGCAGCGCATGAAGCAGCGGTAGGCATCCTCCGCCGTGCAGACGATCGGCTCGCCGCGCACGTTGAACGAGGTGTTGACCAGCACCGGCGAGCCGGTGAGCGACTCGAACGCGCCGAGCAGCGCGTGAAAGCGCGGATGGGTCTCTTGGTGCACGGTCTGCACGCGCGCCGAATGGTCCACGTGCGTGATCGCCGGCAATTTGGAGCGACGCTGCTTGAGCCGCTCGATGCCGCGCGCGTCGCCCGCAACAGGAAGGCGCTGATCCTGCGCGAGTGGCGCGACCAGCAGCATGTAGGGACTCGCGCCGTCGAGCTCGAAGCAGGCCGAGGCTTTTTCGGCCAGCACTGCGGGCGCGAACGGCCGGAACGACTCGCGAAACTTGATCTTCAGGTTCATGCGCCGCTGCATGTCGGTGTCGCGCGCATCACCGAGGATCGAGCGTCCGCCGAGTGCGCGCGGGCCGAACTCCATGCGCCCGCTGACCCAGCCGACCACCTCACCCGAGGCGAGGCGCTGCGCGGCGGCCCCGAGCAGTTGCCGCTCGGCCAGCTCCTCATAAACCGCGCCCAGCCGGTCGAGTGTCGCGCGCGTGTCGGCCGCCCCGCATTCGGGGCCCAGATAGCTGCCGCGCATCGCATCGCCGGTGCGCGCCGCGCGCGGCTTGCGCAGGCCCTCGTGCCAGTACGCGAGCGCCGCGCCGACCGCCCCGCCGGCATCGCCGGCCGCGGGCTGGATCCAGATGCTCTTGAACGGCCCTTCGCGCAGCAGGCGGCCGTTGGCGACGCAGTTCAGCGCCACGCCACCGGCCAGGCACAGGGAGTCGGCCTTGGTCTCGGCGTGGATCGTGCGCGCGAGCTTCAGCACGATTTCTTCCGTCACCTGCTGCACCGAGCGCGCCATGTCCATGTAGTGCGCATCGAGGATCGGCGTGTCGGCCCTGCGCGGCGGCTTGCCGAACAGCGCGTCGAAGCGCGCGTTGGTCATGGTCAGGCCCGTGGCGTAGTCGAAGTACTGCATGTCGAGGCGGTAGGTGCCGTCGGGCTTCACGTCGATCAGGTGCTGGTAGATCAGGTCCACGTACTTCGGCTCGCCGTAAGGGGCCAACCCCATCAGCTTGTACTCGCCCGAATTCACCTTGAAGCCGCAGTAATAGGTGAATGCGGAGTACAACAGGCCCAGCGAATGCGGGAACTGTATTTCCCAGAGCGGCGTGAGCGTGCTGCCCTCGCCCATCCAGACCGAAGTCGTCGCCCACTCGCCGACACCGTCGAGGCACAGCACCGCAGCCTTGTCGAACGGGCCCGGATAGAACGCCGATGCCGCATGCGACTGGTGGTGCTCGGCGAAACGCAGCGGCGGCGCATTGCCATCGCCGAGCTTTTTCAACTCCTTGTTCAGCAGCGAGCGCAGCATCAGTTTTTCCTTCAGCCACACCGGCATCGAGGCGATGAAGGAGCGCAGGCCGGCGGGCGCGAACGCGAGATAGGTCTCGAGCAGCCGCTCGAACTTGATCAGCGGCTTGTCGTAGAACACGACGGCTTCGACGGCCGACAACCCGACCCCCGCCTCGCGCAGGCAGTACTTCACCGCCTCTGCCGGAAAGCGCGCGTCGTGCTTCTTGCGCGAGAAGCGCTCTTCCTGCGCCGCCGCCACGATCTCGCCGTCGCGGAGCAAGGCCGCCGCGCTGTCGTGGTAGAAGGCCGAGATGCCAAGGATCAGGCTCAACCGCGAGTCTCGGAGTTGGGCCCGGGCTCGCGCGCGGCGCCTTCTTCGCTGGTGAGGAAGTCGCTGGCAAAGCGCGCGAACGTGTCCGCCTCGATCGCCTCGCGCATGCGGCGCATGAGCCGCTGGTAGTAGTACAGGTTGTGCAGCGTGTTGAGTCGCGGCCCGAGTATCTCGTTGCACTTGTCCAAGTGATGCAGGTAAGCGCGTGAATAGCCCGCGCACGCCGGGCAATCGCAGGCCGGATCGACCGGCGCGGGATCGCTGCGATAGCGCGCGTTGCGCAGGCGTAGCACGCCTTGGCTGGTGAACAGGTGGCCGTTGCGCGCATTGCGCGTCGGCATCACGCAATCGAACATGTCGATTCCGCGCGCCACCGCCTGCACCAGGTCCCGCGGCGTGCCGACGCCCATCAGGTAGCGGGGGCGCTGCGCCGGCAGCTTGCCCGCCACCGCATCGAGCACGTGCAGGCGCTCGCCCTCCGACTCGCCGACCGACAAGCCACCGAGCGCGTAGCCGTCGAAGCCGATTTCGGTGAGGCGCTGCAGCGACTCGGCGCGCAGGCTCGCGTGCATGCCGCCCTGCACGATGCCGAACAGCGCCGAACTCCCTCTCCCCGTGAGTGTTCCCTCACGGGTCGGGGCCGGGGTGAGGGGCTTTTCAAGCTCCATCTTGCAACGCAGCGCCCAGCGCGCGGACAACTCCATGGACACCCGCGCCGCGTTTTCGGTGGCCGGGTGCGGCGTGCACTCGTCGAACTGCATGACGATGTCGGAGCCCAGCGCGCGCTGCACTTCGATCGAGCGCTCCGGCGACAGGAAGACCTTGTCACCGTTCACCGGCGAGGCGAAATGCACGCCCTCTTCCGAGAGCTTGCGCAGATCCTTCAGGCTCCAGACCTGGAAGCCGCCGGAGTCGGTGAGGATCGGCCCATCCCAGTTCATGAAGCGGTGCAGGCCGCCGAGCTCGCGGATCAGCGCCTCCCCGGGCCGCAGCATCAGGTGGAAGGTGTTGCCGAGCAGGATCTGCGCGCCGCTGCCGCGCACTTCTTCCGGCGTCACGGCCTTGACCGTGCCGTAAGTGCCCACCGGCATGAAGGCCGGCGTCTCGACCGTGCCGCGCGCGAAGCGCAGGCGGCCGCGACGCGCGACGCCAGAATTCCCGAGAAGTTCGAATTGCATCCGCAATTGTAGGCTGGGCTGAACGCGCACAGCGCGTGAAGCCCAGCCCAGCCTACAAGCGCGCCGGGATGAACATCGCATCGCCGTAGCTGAAAAAGCGGTAGCGCTCGCGCACCGCGTGCGCGTAGGCCGCCAGCACGCGCTCGCGGCCGGCGAAGGCGCTGACCAGCATCAGCAGGGTGGATTCGGGCAGGTGGAAATTGGTCATCAGCGCATCTACCGCGTGGAACGGGAAGCCCGGCGTGATGAATAGCGCGGTCTCGCCCTCGAAGGGCTGCAGGGGGCTGCCGGGGCCATGGGCCTGCGCAGCGGTCTCGAGGCTGCGCACCACCGTCGTGCCGATCGCCACCACGCGGCCGCCGCGCTGCTTCGCCGCGGCAACCTGTTCGCAGAGCACCGGCCCCACTTTCACGCGCTCGCGGTGCATCTGGTGCGCCGAAAGATTCTCGACGCGCACCGGCGAAAACGTGCCGGCGCCGACGTGCAGCGTCACGTAACCGAACTCGACGCCGCGCGCGCGGATCGCTTCGAGCAGTGCCGCGTCGAAATGCAGGCCCGCAGTCGGCGCGGCCACCGCACCGGGCTCGCGCGCGAACACGGTCTGGTAGCGCTCGCGGTCGGCGGCGGCGTCCTCGCGCTCGATGTACGGCGGCAGCGGGATGTGGCCGGCGCGATCGAGCAGCGCGGCG
>JAYUGN010000060.1:0-17624 GCA_043767605.1 Gammaproteobacteria bacterium | reverse complement strand
GGCGTGCGCGCGCGTGAGCGCGGCCTCGCAGCAGCAGTCGGCCAGCTCGCTCAGCGCGGACAGCGTCTCGTCGAGGCTGGCCCAGCCGGCGAGATCGCGCGCGGCGATGCGGGCCATCTCGGTGGCGCGCACCGCGCGCAGCGTGGCCATGAAGTCGGCTTCGCTGGCCGCGCGGGCAGTGGCACGCACCGCCGTGGCCATGGCGCCGGGCTGCCAGGGCTGCTCGAACCAGCCGTGCAGGGCCCAGCGCGCGAAGCGCTTGGGATCCTGCTCGCAGATCCGTTCGACGAAGCTGCTGGCCGCGAAGATGCGCGGCAAGGCGGCTTTCAGTGCAGCGCTGCGAGGGGGCATGGCCGCTCAAGCCTGCGGCTTGGGAGCCACCCAGGTTGCGCGGCTGCAAGCCACGAGCTCGCCGGCGCGCGTGTGCACCGCGGTGCCGACGTGGTACTTGCGGCCTTCGTTACGCAGGAACCAGCCGATCACCGTGCATTCGTCGCCGGCGCGCAAGCTGCGATCGATGCGGCCGATGAGCCTGCCCAGCAGCAGGCTCGAGGGAATCTGCTTGAGCGGCGCATCGGCATCGTCGCGACCGATCACCGACCAGGAGCCCGGGCAGTCGATGGCGGCCCACAGGAATTCCGGGCCGATGCGGCCGGCCTCGTCGGCCAGCGAGGCGTCCGGCACCCAGGTGCCGGCGACCATCCCGCTCTTCCAGGGTCCCGCATAGACGTGCATGCCCTGGTGCGCGCGTGGCCCACAGACGAAGCAGGTGCCGTAGGCGTGGTCGCGCAGGCCGTTGAAGCGCTTGCCGGCGGCGACGGCGTCGTCCCACGACGGTGGCGCCGGCACTTCGAGCGTGAACGCCGGCGCAGCCTTGCCCTCGCCGACCAGCTGGTCGCCATGGAACATCTGCACGACACCATCGGTCGCGACCACGCGCATCGGCGTGTCGAGCGGCGGCGGCAGGCGCAGCGTGATCTCAGCCGCGCCATCGAGCAGCGCCGCGATGCGGCCGCAGCTGTAGCCGCCGTTGCCGGAGGTGGGCGGGCCGCAGAAGCGCTTCGGGATCAGGATCGTGTCCATGGGTTTTCCTTACAACTTCACGCCGACGTGCCGCAGCATGCCCGCCACGGCCTTGTTGTGGTTCACCGGCACCAGTCGAACGTCTGGATGCTCGTTTGCGAAGACGCGAAAAATCTCGTCAGCGAAAGCCTGGCCGATTTCGTCGACACCGGTGAAATCCAGCAACACTTCACGGAACTGCTCGAAGCGCGCGACGACCCGGCGCGCCTGGGAGCGCGACAGCAGGTTTTCACCCTGCAGCCTTGCGAGCTTCAGCGGAACCACCGTGCGATTGATGCTGAATTCCTCGGGTGCAGCGAACTCGTCGAACACTTTTTTAAGGTCGCGCTTGCTGCCGTGGTGCAAGCCCATCGTCACCACGGTGCCCCGGTCCGGCGCGACCTCGGGCTCCAGCCATTCCCAGTTCCGCGCCTCGACGACATGCCGCAAACCTCCGGACAGGATGCAAAATGCGTCAAACGCCTTCGAGGTGAAGAAAATGCCTTCACCGGTGTGGTATTTCGGCGCGGTCGTCAGCTTGCCCTTGGCCAACTCCAGCAGTGCCAGCCTTTCGTCTGCCAGACCACAGAGCCTGGCGATATGGCGAAAGATTCCTTCGCCATCATCCTGGATCGACAGGTAGGTTGTGCGCGAATCTCGCTGCAGCGTGACGTCCATGTTCTTTCCGCCAGAGTGATCACGGGCGTTGTTGACGATCTCCGAAAACCCGTAATGCAGGATGTTCTGCACGTTCGCCGGCAGATCGGAGACGCTGGCGGCGTAGTGCTGGGACCAGACCAGGGACTCGTCGAGGTCCGCTGTGATGGCGAAGCAGTTTTCCAGCGCTCGGCGGGGGCCGGCCCGGTAGACCTTTCGGGTGGTGCCCTCAGCGGCCAGCCAGCCTTGGCCAATGAGAATTCTGGCGTGCTTTGCCACCGCGGCACGACTGACCCGGAACCGCTGCGCCACGCGGGTCACAAGATCGCGCGGATGGAGGGCCACCGACGCCAGCAGTGCCTCTCGAATGCGCTCGGACCGCTTCGCCATCAAGACCTCAGGTTTGCAATCCCGATTATTGTAAACCTTATGTTTTTCTATTGTAAACATCACGCCGCCATGGCCTTGCCCTACAATCCAGCTCCATGACCCTTCCCCGCGTAGCGATCATCGGCGCCGGCGTCGCCGGCCTCACGGCCGGCAAATCGCTCGCCGACCAGGGCATTGCCTACACCTGCTTCGAGACCAGCGACGACATCGGCGGCAACTGGTACTTCAAGAACCCGAACGGCCGCTCCTCAGCCTACCGCTCGCTGCACATCGACATCTCGCGGCCGTCGATCTCGTTCGACGACTTCCCGATGGACACGAGCTACCCGGATTTCCCGCACCACGCGGAAATTTTCCGCTACCTGCAGGGCTACGCGGCGAAGTTCGACCTCAAGCAGAACATCCGCTTCAAGACCACCGTGAAGAAGGCCGAGCGCAAGGCCGCGGGCGGCTGGACCTTGTCTTACGAGGGCACGACCGACAAGGGCAGCGAGGACTTCGACGCGCTGCTGGTCTGCAACGGCCATCACTGGGATGCGAGCTACCCCGATCCGCCGTATCCCGGCACGGAGACGTTCAAGGGCATCCAGATCCACTCGCACGACTACGTGGATCCCGCCGACCCGGTGGACCTGCGCGGCAAGCGCGTGCTGGTGGTCGGCATCGGCAACAGCGCGGTGGACATCGTCTGCGAGCTCTCGCGCAAGGGCGTGGCCGAGAAGGTCTACATCGCCACGCGCTCGGGCGCGTACATCGTGCCCAAGTACGTGTTCGGCAAGCCGGTGGACCAGATCGTCAAGACCAACCCGTACCTTCCGCACGCGTTCCAGCGCTGGGCCGGTGGCGTCATGCAGCGCCTGGTGTCAGGCCGCTCGGAGGATTTCGGGTTGCCGAAACCGAATCACAAGTTCCTGGAGTCGCACCCGACCGTCTCGAGCGAGCTGCTGCTGCGGCTCGGCAGCGGCGACGCGTTCGCCAAGCCGAACGTGAAGAGCCTCGACGGAAATGGCGTGTCGTTCGACGACGGCAGCGTGGCCGAGGTGGACGCGATCATCTGGGCCACCGGCTACAGGATCACGTTCCCGTTCTTCGATCCCACGTTCATCAGCGCGCCGGGCAACGTGCTGCATTTGTGGAAGCGCATGTTCAAGCCCGAGATCCCGGACCTCGCCTTCATCGGCCTCGCGCAACCGATCCCCACGCTGTTCCCGTTCTGCGAATTCCAGAGCAAGCTCGCCGCGCAATGGCTGGCCGGCAAGTGGGCGCCGCCGCCCGCGGAAGTCATGGCCGCCGAGATCGCGCGCGACGAGGCGAAATATTCAGGCCACTACCGCAAGCGCGCGCGGCACACGATGCAGCTCGACTACTACATCTTCCGGCACGAGGTGCTGGGCAAGGTGGTGCCGGCGGGCGTCAAGCGCGCGGCAGCAAAAGCGCGCGTAGCGGCCTGACCGGATGCGTCTTTACTAATTGTAAAATGGGGGGGGGTATCCTCGCATTCTCATACTTTGAATGATCTCCGGCGATGACAAACAACTTCTCGCGATTCATGTCCGTAATGCTCTGCCTGCTCGCATCCGCGAATGCTGTCGCGGCAGACCCGTTCCAAAATCCGCCGCAGGTTTTCCTGACGATGCCGTTTTCCGAAGGTCGGCACGCTGGCGCCGTGGCATTTCAGGTCCGCCTCGGATACTCGGGCCGACAGGGCGGCGCCAGTCTCGCGGAGTTCTCGATGAGCAAACGCGGCATCGCTGCCCTGAAGCTCGGCGGCGTTCCGCTGTGGTCCAGCTTGAATCCGTACCTGAACGAAGATGCGGAACCCGGCGCCCCAGCCGAGGCCGCGACCGGCAGCTCGATCAGCTTGAAAACCATCGGCTGGTCAGCGCTGGGTATTGCGGCCTTGGCAGCAGTGCTCGCCGGCGGGCACAGCGGTGGCACCGGAGGTGATCCGTCCAATCCGGGCAGCTCCACCGACGCCATGAACGTATGCGCAGTCAATGGCGAGGGCGGTGGGGTTGGCAGCCAAGTCCCCGACGCGTGCGTGCCAGTTGGCGGCGGCTGAACAGCCACAGCTGATGCGCTAGTAGTGGCACCTGCAGGCAGCGATCGCCAGGGGAGGATCGTGCGAGCTACGCCGCTGAACGCTGCCGGATGAGTCGTACCTTGCCCTGAAAGACCTGCTGCGCCTGCCACAGGTCGTAATCGGATTGGAGCCCGAGCCAATGTCCCGGAGACGTACCGAGGGCCTTGGAAAGACGCACATCCATCTGCGCACTGACTCCCGCCGCGCCATTCAAAAGGCGCGACAGCGAAACCCGCGTAATACCGAGGCGCGAGGCGGCCTCGGTGACGCTGATCTCGGTCAGCCACTTCTGCAGGATTTCGCCGGGGTGTGGAGGATTGTGCATTTGAGCCATGACGTTAGCCTCAGTGATAGTCCTGATAGTCGACCAATATGGCGTCACCCGCTTCGAAGCCAAACGTGAGCCGCCAGTTCTCATCCAGCCATACCGCCCAGTGGTCCGCCAATCTGCCCTTCAGCGCAGGACCGAAACTGATATAGCATTCAGGCCCGTCGGAGGCTCGAGAACAACGAGCCCCGGCCGGGGGAGGCTAGATGAATTCACGTCGATTCGGCGCCGCTGCGTCACTGGTTGGCGCGCTCCTGATCTGCTCCAGCGCCAGCGCGGTTGTCGCGCCGTGGCGCCCGCTTCCCGCTGAAGTCGATCTGCGCATCATCGAATCACGCCCGATCGCCCCGCTTGCTTCGCAGCTTGCCGACCTCGCGACCTTGGGCGACGTGAAGGTCCATTTCAGCGATCGCTCGGGCACCCCTCGCTTTCTTTTCAGGCGCGGCGGTTTCCTCACACTCGCCTCGCACGCGGCCCCCGAGTCCCTGGCGCGGAATTTCCTCTCTGAGCATCGTTCGCTCTACCGATTCGCCCAACACGACCTGGACTCGCTGCAGCTGAAGTCGCGAGCCGTGCTGGCGGATGGAACGACGGTGCTGCTGTTCGAGCAGACCGAAAAGGGGCTGCCGATCTACGAGGGCTCGGTGCTGTTCACCATCGCTCACGATGGCCGCATCTCATCGGTTGGAAATGAAAACTACCCCGGGCTTCGCATCGCGAACGATTTCGGAATTGCGCCTGCGCAAGCCGTCCAGTCGGCAGCGATGTCGTTGGGGATCGAGGGGACCAGCCCCGCGCCTGCCGGCTCGACCCGGACGCTGGATACGTTTGGCGACCTGACTCCGCGCTGGCGCAGCGTGGCGCTCGTGGACATGGGCACGCCTGAACCGATCAAGGTGCAACGCACCTTGTTCCCGATGGGCGCCGCTGCCCGCAGCGCTTATGTGTTCAACCTCAAGTCGGCCGATCTCGGCGGCGTGATGTGGAGCTTTGTCGTGGACGCCGGGACCGGGCAGGTCTTGCTGCGAACCACACTCACGCGATTCGCAACGGCCGGCCCGCGTACCGCCAGTTTCCGCACGGACATTCAGCAGGCCCTCGAGCAGCTCAATCCCGAACGGTCGGCCTCCGGAAGGGTGTTCGATGCATATCCCACCGTGCTATCGGCGCTTTACGACTGGGGCGAATCCACTCGCACCGGCGACTCGCCGGCGAACTACGTCTATACGCAGCCCAGCTACGCCCGGGATTCCGAAACCGGACTGCCGTACGGCCGTGGCTTCAAGTATCACCAGTTCCTTTCGCGGCTCGAGAGCGGCCTGCCATTCGCCAACAATCCCAGCCCGCTGGAAACCTGGACCTACGCGCAACTGCCCGAAAAGATGGGGCAGGTCCAGCGTCCATTTGCCGATTCACGCCACCCCACGCCGGGCTCGCCCTTCGGCTGGTTTTACCTGCCAACGGCAGACGGCGGAGCGCCCATCGAAACTGGCGATACCCATCGGGCAGCAACCAAAGGCTTCTACTACTACATGCGCCCGGAAACGCAGGCGCGCAATCTGTCTGCCAATTCCCCCGCAGGCGACGGAGCGCAGCCCTTCTCCGCCGATGTGACTGCCTTGCTTTCGACCGCGCACCTCGCGGACGGCCGCGAGCTGTCCAGCGTGCTGGAGTCGCGCTACACGGAAGGAAACAACGTCCTCGCCTCGGACGACCGCCTGAACGACGACCAGAACTCCAACGGCGTGCGTGGCTACAGCCCGGACCGTCAATTCGACGAGCCACGTTTCACCTTTTCAGCCGGATACGAATACGGCAGCGAGGATGTGGGTCGCGGCACTTACAACCCGAATTACATGGAAATGCCGCCGTCCACGGATCCTGATGTCTATCCGGGAACGGTTTCTGTTTTTTACGTCATGAACCTGTTGCACGACTACTGGTACGAACGCGGCTTTACCGAGAAGACGTGGAATTTCCAGCAGGATAATTTTGGCAAGGGCGGCGCGGGCTCGGACGCAGTCATTGTCGAGATCCAGGACGGCGGCGACAACGACAACGCCAATTTCCTGACACCTCTCGATGGCGGCAACCCGGTGCTGCAGGTTTTCCTGTTCACCACCTTTACGGTGCGCCGGGTGGACGGCGCGTTCGACGCCGACTTGCTCGCCCACGAAATTTTTCATGGAATCTCCACCCGGTCTGCGGGCAAGGGCGCGCAGGACTGCCTGGGCCTGACGCTGGTCGGCGAGGCGGGTGGCCAAGGTGAAGGCTGGTCCGATTACAACTCAGCGACCATTGCCGACGACGATGCGATCGCGGAGTACACCTTCGGCGCGATGGACACCGGCATTCGCCGCCTTCCGCTCACCAACTATCGCTGGTCGTACGGCTCCTTGAACGGCGCCGGCCTGAGTCGTCGCGACCAGCAGACACCGGCCGACCCTTCGCCCGACATCACACCGACGCCCTTTGAAGTCCACGACGTCGGCGAAGTCTGGTCCTCGACCCTCTGGGACATGCGCGAGCTGTTCATCGTGCGACAGCCGGGGGGCGTGTTTTTCGACGCCGGCCGGCGTGCGGGGAACGGTGCGCCCTTCTACGTCGGTGATCGCCTGGTCCGCTCACCCGATGCGTTCCATCCCATCGACTATCGCGAGAGCTTCGGCGACACCGACAACAACAATTCCTTCAAGCGCACCATCGTCCATATCGGCGCGGACGTGGTGCAGCGGCCCCGGCTGCTGGCGGCCGAAGTGGCAGCGCGCGGCGATCGCTCGGGCCCGCTCGCCACCGCGATTGCGACCGGCGCCCGCAGTGCCGACACCCTGGTGCTGACCGCGCTGCAGCGCAGCCTGTGCAATCCATCCATCGTGGATTCGCGCGATACCCTGCTCGCCACCGACCTGGACCTCTATGGCGGCGAGAATCGCGCCATCATCTGGCGCGCCTTGGCCAGCCATGGCGTGGGCGTGAACGCGAGTTCCACGACCGGCGACGACCAGGCCAGCCAGGCGGCGCCGGGAGTGGTGGAGGATTTCTCGGTGCCGCCAGCGGTGGCGGCATGCGAGGCCAATGGCCCGCTCGCTGCGCCCTCGTTCACCGTGACGAACGATCGGCCGAATTCCGTGCACCTGCTCATCAACAACGGCGTGCCGATTGCAGGAGCCGACCACTATTCCATCTCGCGCTCGCGCTCGCCAAACGGCCCGTTCGCCCGGATTCTGACCGTGCCGGCCGCGGTCACGTCGATGGACGATGACGACCAGGGCGCGGGTCTGGCTGGCGGCGTGACCTACTACTACACCGTGCGGGCATCTGCCGATGCCCAGTCGGACTGCACCTCGACCGGTACGATCAGGCCCGTCACGATTCTCAATGGCACGGGTATTCCGGTGGCCGATGCGGGACCGGACGCCACCCTCGACGAACTCACGCATGGCAGCCTGGATGCCAGCGCGTCCCGCGACCCCGAGGGCGCGGTGCTGACTTTCCAGTGGGAGCAAGTGGGCGCACCGGCGGTCAGCAATTTCCGAAACACCAACACCTCGACGCCAGGTTTCGATGCACCGGCAGTCGACGCCGATACGGCGCTGACCTTCCGCGTCACGGTGAGCGATGGCCGCAACCTCGCCACGGATGAAGTCGTAGTGACCGTCACGAATGTCGCGGCCAGCGACCCACCACCGCCGCCGCCGCCGCCGCCGCCGCCGGAGGATCCTGCGGCCGTGATCGCGCCAGCGCAGTCTGGATCGAACAATCGCGTAGGTGGCGCCATGCCTGGAGGGCTCTGCCTGTTCGCATGGATCGCGCTACTGCGGCGCCGCACGCCACGCCGCTGAGCGCTGCCGGATGGGCCGCACCTTGCCCTGAAAGTCCTGCTCGGGAGGATCGTGCCAGCTACGCCGCCCGCCTCAGCGGATACCGGTGCACCAGCGCGTCGGCTGGAATTCCGAGCCCCTCGGAAAGCCTGCGGATCATGTCGAGCGTCAACGGTCGAACACGATTGAGAACCTCCGCCACGCGGGCGCGCGAACCGATGTAGGGCTCGAGATCCACGCGGGACAACTCGCGCTGTTCCATGAGGTATTGGAGGAATTCAATCGGGTCGGGGTCCGGGATCGGGAAGTGCCGCGTCTCATAGGCTTCGATCATCAGGACCAGAATGTCGAGCGTGTTGCCTTCGTCGGTACCCTCCGCCGCGCCCCAGACTTTCTCCGCCAGCTTCAGGGCCGCTTCGTAGTCCCGCTTTGTCTTGATCGGTTTCAGTTTCATCTCGTGCCTCAAATGGTTGCCGCACGAAGCCGGCCATACCGTTGGACGACCATTGGCGGGCGCGCAGCTACGCCGCTGAACGCTGCCGGATGAGTCGTACCTTGCCCTGAAAACCCTGCTGCGCCTGCCACAGGTCGTAATCGGATTGGAGCCCGAGCCAGTGTCCCGGAGATGTACCGAGCGCCTTGGAAAGACGCACATCCATCTGCGCACTGACTCCCGCCGCGCCATTCAAAAGCCGCGATAGCGAAACCCGCGTAATACCGAGGCGCGAGGCAGCCTCGGTGACGCTGATCTCGGTCAGCCACTCCTGCAGGATTTCGCCGGGGTGTGGAGGATTGTGCATTTGAGCCATGACGTTAGCCTCAGTGATAGTCCTGATAGTCGACCAATATGGCGTCCACAAACAACAAGGCCCCGTTTCCGGGGCCTTGTCTTATCTGCTTCTGGATCCCCGCTTTCGCGGGGATGACAGATGTGACGCTGGGTCCCCGCTTGCGCGGGGAAGACGACTAGAAGTCGTCTCCACCCATGCCGCCGCCCATGCCGCCACCGCCGGCCATCGACGCTTCCTTCTTCGGCAGCTCGGCCACCATCGCTTCGGTGGTGAGCAGCAGGCCCGCGACCGAGGCCGCGTTCTGCAGCGCCAGGCGCGTGACCTTGGTGGGATCCAGGATGCCCATCTCGATCATGTCGCCGAACTGGCCGTTCTGGGCGTTGTAGCCGAACGCGCCCTTGCCTTCCTTGACCTTGTTGAGGATCACGGACGGCTCTTCACCGGCGTTCTTCACGATCATGCGCAGGGGCTCTTCGATCGCGCGACGCAGGATGTTGATGCCGACCTGCTGGTCGTCACTGGACGCCTTCATGCCATCGAGCGCCTTCTGTGCGCGAATCAGCGCGGTGCCGCCGCCGGCCACGATGCCCTCTTCAACGGCCGCACGTGTCGCGTGCAGCGCGTCTTCGACGCGGGCCTTCTTTTCCTTCATCGCGATCTCGGTCGCAGCGCCGACCTTGATCACCGCCACGCCGCCGCTGAGCTTCGCCAGACGCTCCTGCAGCTTTTCCTTGTCGTAGTCGCTCGTCGCGTCCTCGACCTGGGCGCGGATTTCCTTGATGCGCGACTCGATCTTGTCCTTCTTGCCGGCGCCGTCGATGATCGTGGTGTTTTCCTTGTCGATCTGCACTTTCTTGGCAGTGCCGAGGTCGGAGATGGCCACTTTCTCGAGCTGCATGCCCAGTTCCTCGGCAATCACCACGCCGCCGGTGAGGATCGAGATGTCCTTCAGCATTTCCTTGCGGCGGTCGCCGAAGCCCGGGGCCTTGACGGCCGCGACTTTCAGGATGCCACGCAGGTTGTTGACCACCAGGGTGGCCAGCGCTTCGCCTTCGACGTCTTCGGCGATCACGAGCAGCGGACGGCCGGACTTGGCCACGCCCTCGAGGATCGGCAGCATGTCGCGGATGTTGCTGATCTTCTTCTCGGTGATCAGGATCAGCGGGTTCTCGAGCTCGACTTTCTGGCTGGCCTGCTGGTTGATGAAGTACGGCGACAGGTAACCGCGGTCGAACTGCATGCCTTCGACGACATCCAGCTCATCCACGAGGCCCGAGCCGTCTTCGACGGTGATCACGCCTTCCTTGCCGACCTTGTCCATCGCCTGGGCGATGTTCTCGCCGATCGATTCGTCGCTGTTGGCCGAGACGGTGCCGACCTGCGCGATCGCCTTGCGATCCTTGCAGGGCTTCGACATCTTCTTCAGCTCGTCGACCACGACCTGCGTGGCCTTGTCGATGCCGCGCTTGATCTCCATCGGATCAATGCCGGCCGCAACCGACTTCATGCCTTCGTTGACGATGGCCTGGGCCAGCACGGTGGCGGTGGTGGTGCCGTCGCCGGCTTCATCGGAGGTCTTGGAAGCGACTTCCTTGACCAGCTGCGCGCCCATGTTCTCGAACTTGTCCTTCAGCTCGATTTCCTTGGCGACGCTGACGCCGTCCTTGGTGACCGTGGGGGCGCCGAAGCTCTTGTCGAGCACGACGTTGCGGCCCTTGGGGCCGAGGGTGACCTTGACCGCATTGGCCAGGATGTTGACGCCTGCCGCGAGGCGCGAACGCGCGTCGTCGGAGAAACGGACTTCTTTGGCTGCCATTTTCGTATTCCTTTAAATGTATTTGCTGGATCCCCGCTTTCGCGGGGATGACTTTCGCTACGCGAAAGTCACTTGCCGCCGAAGACGGCCATGATGTCGTCTTCCTTCATCACGACCAGATCTTCGCCATCGACGCGGACTTCCGAGCCCGAGTACTTGCCGAAGAGGACGATGTCGCCCTTCTTCACGTCGCAGGGGCGGACCTTGCCGTCGTCCATGACCTTGCCGGGACCGACTGCGAGCACTTCACCCTTGCTGGGCTTTTCGGCCGCATTGTCGGGAATCAGGATGCCGCCGGCGGATTTCTTCTCTTCTTCCAGGCGCTTCACGATCACGCGATCGTGCAACGGACGAAGCTTCATAGGTGAATCTCCTTGAAATTCTGGTACTTGGACTTGTCATACGGGCGCGCTGCTTGTTAGCAGTCAACGCCGTAGGCTGCTAATAATAGCGGCGGCCGCTGAATATTCAAGGCCTTGAGCCACTTATATATTTGGACCGACCAGTCTATTATGGCGCCCATGGCGCTCGAAACCCGGCAGCAACTGATCCAGCAGGGCATGGCCATGCTCCTGAAGCACGGCTATCACGACCTCGGCATTGCTGCGGTACTGGAAGCAACGGCGGTCGCGAGGGGCTCGTTCTATCACCACTTCGTATCGAAGGAAGCCTTCGCGCTGGCGGTGATCGACGAATACATGAAGGCCGTCCACGCCGGTCTCGACCAGACCCTCGGCGACCCCGCCGTGCCGCCGCTGCAGCGCATCCGCAATTTCTTCGGCGCGGTGGCCGACAGCTACAAGGGCGAGGGCTACCTGGGATGCCTGCTCGGCGGCCTGGGGCAGGAGTTGTCCGGTGTCAGCGAGACCTTTCGCCACAAGGTGGAGGACTGCATCGGCCAGATCGCGCGGCGACTGGCCGGCTGCCTGAAGGAGGCGCAGTCCCTGGGCCAGCTGCGTACCGGCGCGGATCCGGATGCGCTGGGCGAATTGCTGGTGAATTGCTGGGAAGGCGCCGCGCTGCGCTCGCGCCTGCGCCGCGATCCCGCGCCGCTCAAGGCCATGCTCGATTTCTACTTCAGTTCGGCGTCGACTTAACGCCGGGCTATTGCCGTTCCATCGTCATCGAGGAGAAAACCATGTCGATTCGTCTCAGCACCCTGGCCATCCTGCTCGCCGCGCCGCTGCTGGCCAGCGCCGAAGGCCCTGCCAACGAAATATCGGTCGCGCACTCGACCCAGGACAGCAAGCTGCAGTGGGGCCCCTGCCCCCCCTTCATCCCGAAGGGCTGCGAGATCGCCGTGCTGCACGGCGACCCGGGCAAGCCCAACGTGGACGTATTCTTCAGGGTGCCCGGGGGCTTCGACATTCCCAACCACTGGCACACCTCGGCCGAGCGCATGACGCTGTCCTCGGGCCAGATGACGGTGCAGTACGAGGGCCAGGCCCCGGTCACGCTGAAGCCGGGCATGTACGCCTACGGACCCGCGAAACTGCCGCACAAGGCGAGCTGCGCGAAGGGTCACGACTGCGTGCTGTTCATCGCGTTCGAGAGTCCGCTGGACGCGCACGAGGTTGTCGCCAGGAAATAGCGGCCCGAGATTCGGGGCGCGTCACATTCGCCTGTGACGCGCCCCACACCTTCGCCGCCGTTCATCGGCGAAACGGGGTCTGTGTTCCCCTGCCGACTTCCTTTCGGGGCGCAAGCGGGAAGAATCGGCGCATGCGTACGACCGGACACGATCAGGATGCAGGCGGCCCCCCGCTGCGATTGACCGAAACGCTGCCGGGGGAGAACGCCTATCGCGCGCTGGTCGGCAACGTCACCGACTACGCGATCTACCTGATGGACCGCGACGGCGTCATCCACAGCTGGAACGCCGGCGCCCAGGCCGTCTACGGCCATGTCGAGGCCGACATCGTCGGCCACAATTTCGCGGCGCTGTACACCCAGGACGAAAGCGCGCGCGGCTACCCGCAGCGCGCGCTGCAGGACGCCGCGCGCCTCGGCCGCAGCGAGGACGAGGGCTGGCGGGCGCGCGCGGACGGCAAGCGCTTCTGGGCAAGGGTGGTGCTGCACGCGCTGCGTGACGCATCGGGCACGCTGTTCGGCTACGGCGAGATCGCGCGCGACCTCACCGAAGACCGCCGCCAGGCGGAGGCGCTGCGCCGCGTCGAGCGCCGCTCGGCGACGCTGAAGGAACAGGCGATGCGCGACCCGCTGACGGGCGCGTTCAACCGGCGGCACCTTGCCGGCTTCCTGCGAGGCGCCACCGAGCGCTCGAGCTGGACGCCCGCCTCGGTGCTGGCCATCGACCTCGACAACTTCAAGACGGTGAACGACCGCTTCGGGCATGAAAGCGGCGACGAAGTGCTGGTCGGCGCGGCGCGCGCCATCGGCGACCTGCTGCGCACCGACGACCGCCTGTTCCGGCTCGGCGGCGACGAGTTCCTGGTCTACCTCCCCGGCGCCGGCATCAACGAGGCACGGATGATCGCCGAGCGGCTGCGCGAGACGATCGCATCGGCCCGCCTGCCGGACCTGGATCCGGTGACGGCCAGCATTGGCGCGGCGCAACTCGCCACGGGCGATACCGTGGAAACCTGGCTCCAGAAGGCCGACACCGCGATGTACGAAGCCAAGCGCGCGGGACGCAATCGCGTCAGCTGAAGACGCTGCGCGCCGAGTTGCCGGTGCAGAGGAACAGAACGTTGCGGGTCATGAGTCATTGTAGTGGGCCGGCCGGGGAACCGGCCGGTATAGTCAGGCCGGGAATGAACAAATTCGAACGCCGCTTCGGTCGCTACGCGATCGAAAACCTCACCGTCTACCTGGTCGCCGGGCAAGGGATTGCGCTGGTCCTGACCCTGATCGTGCCGGGGCTGCTATCCAGCATGGTGCTCGTCCCCGGCGCAGTGCTCGAGGGCCAGTGGTGGCGGCTGCTGAGTTTTTTCTTCACGCCGCCGTCCGGCAACCCGATCTTTGCGATCTTTGCGCTCTACCTGCTGTATTTCATGGGCGGCGCGCTGGAGCAGCAGTGGGGCTCGTTCCGCTACAACTTGTATGTGCTGATCGGCTACCTGATGACGATCGCCGCAGCCTTCGTGTTTCCCTCGGGGCCGGCCACCAACGTGTACATCACGGGTTCGATCTTCCTCGCCTTCGCCTGGCTGTTCCCGGACTTCGAAATCCTGCTGTTCATGATCCTGCGG
The DNA here is from genome assembly GCA_043767605.1 of Gammaproteobacteria bacterium. GTDB lineage: Bacteria > Pseudomonadota > Gammaproteobacteria > Nevskiales > Nevskiaceae > JACPFV01. The sequence goes on along the minus strand of JAYUGN010000060.1, from coordinate 3,464 downwards.
GTGAAGGTGAAGTGGCTGGCGCTCATCACCTGGCTTTTCTACGCCTGGGGTTTCATCGCCGGCGATTGGGATGCGCGCCTGCTGATCGGCGCGGCGCTCACCAACTTTTTCGTGTTCTTCGGCAAGGACATCGGGGTCCGCGTGCGCCAGCGCGGTCGCACGGTCACCCGGCAGGCCAGCGCGCGCGCGGCACGCGACAAGCCGGTGCACGTCTGTACGATCTGCGGCGTGACGGACAAGACCCACCCCGCGATGGATTTCCGTTACTGCACGAAATGCGAGCCGCCGGTCGCGTATTGCGAGGAGCATCTGCGCAACCACGAGCACCGGGCCTGAGCGCGGGTATCAGCGGCTCCGCACCTTTCCCAGAAGCGCGGCGTCGATGATCTCCCCATCCTTGCCCGGCGGCATCACGATCACCTGGATCTTGTCCGACAGCTTGTCGGCCATCTCTTTCTGCACCAGCAGCGGATGGCGCGACAAGGCCAGCCCCTCGCGCTCCATCTGGTCGCCGCTCACGCGCGCGAGGTTCTCGGCGCGGAACACCTCGGCCTCGGCCAGCTTGCGGCGCGAATCCGCCTCGCCAGCCGCCTCGATGCGGCGCGCCTCGGCATTGGTCTCGGCCGCGCCGACGCGCATGACCTTGTCCGCATCCGCTTCGAGCTTGCGCTGCTCGATCTGCCGGTGCTTGTAGACGATGACCTGCACCATTGCATCGGCCTGCGCCTTGGCGGCGATCACTTGCTCGCGCGCGGAGGCCTCCGCGTTCTTCTCGCGACGCACCAGGTCTGCCTGCGCCTCGAGCGAGGCCTGCTTGACCTGCTGTTCTCGCAACAGCAGCGTGTGCTTCATCTGCTCGGTCTCGAGCTCCTGCTGCAGCATGCGCTCGAGGCTCTGGCGGTATTCCGCCGGCAGGTCGACCAGGCCCATGTCCACGCCGCGCAGCAGGATGCCATCGGCCTTCAGGCGCGGGCCGAGCGCCTTTTCAATCTCGGCCTGGATCTCGTTGCGGCGGGTCGAGAAGATTTCCTTGACCGCGTAGTGCGAGAACGTCTTGTAGGCGGTGCCGCGAAGCATCGGCTCGACCACCATGCGATCGATGTCGTCCGGCAGGCGGCTCGCGTAGGACTGGATCGCGGCGCCGTCCAGCGCGTAGCGGATCGTCAGGTCCACACCGATGGATAGCCCGTCGCTGGTCTGGAATGGCGCGCTGCCGGTGGCGCGCATGCTGTTCGCATCGCGCAGCACGCGGTCGCGCAGCGAGTAGCGGCGCAGCGCGTGCACGCCGGGCATGAGCCACACCGGTCCTTCGCCGAACTGCAGCGCCTCGCCCGAGACCGCGTTGATCCTTACCCCCGCCTCGCCCGGGGCCAGCGTCTGCACGGGCGGATGCCGGAACAACCCATATCCCGCGCCCATCACGACCAGCGCCGCCGCCACGTTTCTAACCATTGCCATCATCCCGCTCCCAAGACCTTTGCCATGGGATGCAGCCTGATGGGCCGGCGTGCAAGGCCGATGGCTACGCGGTGCAACTACTGTGCAGGCCCAGCAGCACTAAAAAGTACTTGCGACAATACCGGGTATGTAATTGAAACGCCGCGGCGCGACGCCGATGATGGCGCACCAATACATGTAACCGGGAGATTGCCATGCGTTATTCCACACCGATGTTTGCGGCGCTCGTCGCCCTGACCCTGATGAGTCCGGCTCGCGCCGAAGAGTCTCAGGCCAATTCGCCGGCGCTTGCGCCGGCCACGAGCTTCGAGATCGCGCAGCGCGCGGATCGGCGCAACCGGGAGGAGCGCGATCAGGAGGCGCGTGACCGCGAGCAGGATCGTCTTGAACGCGAGGGAGCCCGGGAGCGCGAGGAAACCCGCCGCGACCGAGCCGAACAGCGTCGCGAACGCGCCGAGGCGCGCCGCGATCGCGAATTCATCCCGCCGCATGCGCGCGCCTGGATCGGCGTCGGCGCCGGTGCCGGCGTGTCCTCCATCAAGGTTGCCTGCTCCGGTGCGGCGCCCCATGTCTACGACTGCGACCGCAGCGGCGACCTGGGCACCTATAGCGCCAACATCACCATCACCGGCCCCTACACCGCGCTGCGCGTGCGCGGCGTGCGCCAGCAGGACAAGGGCGACGACCTGCACACGCCGTACGAGGAAGCGGTGCTGATCGGCAGCCGCTTCGGCACCAGCAACTGGTACGGCCTCGCCGGCGTGGGCCGCATCCAGCACATCGACGACGACCATCCGGATGACGCCCATGGCTTCGCCTGGGAAATCCTGTTCGCGCCTTCGACGGCCTCGGCCACCGGCCTGGAGCTGTCGTTCCAGGGCGAGCTGGGCGAAGACGTGGACTACGTCGGCGTCAACCTCGGCCTGCGCTTCGGCATGCTGCGCTAGAACAAGCGGCGCCAGAAATAGAAAGCCCCCGGCAACGGGGGCTTTCTATTTGCATCGGAAAAACTTCCGCGATCAGGCCCGCAGCGCGCGGCGGCGGCGCATCCAGGCCGGGATCAGCAGCAGCAAGCCCATCAGGTCGAAGGAGCCGCCGCCACCGCTTGAAGGCTGTGCATCGTCATTAGTGATGGTGACGGTCTCGGTCTTGACCGTACCCGCGGTGGCATTGGTCGGCGTACCCATGGTGAAAATCACGGTCTCGTCCGATTCAAAATCGCCATCGCGAGTCACGCTGAAGCTATAAACGCCGCTCAACGAGCCCGCAGGGATCGAGATCGTGCCGCTCGCCGCGCTGCGGTCATCGGTCGTCGCGGTGCCGCCGACCGTAAACGGAACCGTCACGGCCTGGCCGCTGACTGCGGACAGCGACGCAGTGATGGTGACCGAGGTCGTCCCGCTGCCGGTGCCTTCCACCACCGACTGCGTGGCAGCGGAGAAGTTGACCGTCGGCGCGGAATCGTCATCCGTGATTGTGACGGTGTGCGACGTCGGCGCCGCCGCCGTGGCGTTGGTCGGCGTGCCCATGACCAGGATCACGGTCTCGTCGGCCTCATCGAGCGCATCGCGCGTGACCGTGAAGGCATAAGTGCCGCTGGTCGCGCCGGCCGGGATCGAGATCGTTCCTGCCGCCGCGTTGTCGTCCGCGCCGGTGGCCGTGCCCGAAATGGTGAACGGCACTGAAGCGTCAAGCCCGCTGACCGCGGACAGCGTAGCGGTGACGGTCACCGCCGTGGTGCCGGCGCCGGTGCCCTCGACCACCGGCTGGCTTGCCGTCGAGAAGCTCACGGTCGGCGCCGCATCGTCGTCCGTGATGCTGGCCGTGACCTGCTGCGCGGTAGCCTCGGTGCAGGTGGCGCCGCAACTCATGTCCACGATGATCGTTTCTGCGGCCTCGTCGAGCGGGTCGTTAACGCCCGTCAGCGTCACCGAGCCGGTCGTGGAGCCCGCCGGAATGGTGATCGAAGTGCCCGAGCGCGTGTAATCGCTCGTCACCGTCGCCGT
>JAYUGN010000059.1:0-2317 GCA_043767605.1 Gammaproteobacteria bacterium | reverse complement strand
GCCCAGAAAAGCGCAAAAATCTAGACGACGCCCATGACCGGCAACAAGTACCAGAGCTACATCGAGTCCTCGTCGATCAACGGCGGCAGCGCCGCGTACATCGAGGCCTACTACGAGCAGTTCCTCGACGACCCGGAGTCGGTGGACGAATCCTGGCGCGCGTACTTCCGCGGCATCCAGGACCAGAACGCGCCGCGCGAGCAGGCCCACAGCGAAGTCATCGCGAAGTTCGAGGCCCTGGGCAAGGCGCCGCGCGCCGTGACCGCGGGCGGACTGTCGCCCCAGGCGGTCGGCAAGCAGGCTGCCGTGCTGCGCCTGATCAACTACTACCGCGTGCGCGGCCACCAGGCCGCGCGCCTCGATCCACTGGGCCTCGCGCCGCCGCAGAAAATTGCCGACCTCGAGCTCGAGCACCACGGCCTGTCGTCCGCCGACCTCGACACGCACTTCAATACCGGCACGCTGGCCGGCGTCGGCGACCTGCCGCTGCGCGAGATCATCCGCATCGTCAAGGCGGTCTACACCGACACGATCGGCGTCGAGTACATGCACATCACGGAGACGGCGGAAAAGCGCTGGGTCCAGAACCGGATGGAAGTGCCGGTGTTCAAGCCACGCCTGTCGCCGGACCACAAGATCGACACCCTGAAGCTGCTCGGCGCCGCCGAGGGCCTCGAGCGCTACCTGCACAACAAGTATGTCGGCCAGAAGCGCTTCTCGCTGGAAGGCGGCGACAGCCTGATCCCGGCGCTCGACCAGGTCATGCGCTGCTGCGCCGAGCGCGACGTCGAGGAAATCGTGATCGGCATGGCCCATCGCGGCCGCCTCAACGTGCTGATCAACGTGCTCGGCAAGTCGCCCAAGGAGTTGTTCGACCAGTTCGAGGGCAAGTACTCGATGGACGAGGCGGCCTCGGGCGGCGACGTGAAGTACCACATGGGCTTCTCGACCGACGTGGACATCGGCGGCAAGCGCATCCACCTGGTGCTCGCATTCAATCCCTCGCACCTCGAGATCGTGAACCCGGTGGTCGAGGGCTCGGTCAAGGCGCGCCAGACCAGCCGCGAGGACGAGCAGGGCCAGCAGGTCGTGCCGATCCTGATCCACGGCGACGCCGCGTTCGCGGGCCAGGGCGTGGTCATGGAGACCATCCAGCTGTCGCAGGCCAAGGGCTACGGCACCGGCGGCACCGTGCACTTCGTCGTCAACAACCAGATCGGCTTCACCACGCCCAATCCGATCGAGGCGCGGCCGAACCACGAGGCACGCACCAGCCGCTACTGCACCGACCTCGCCAAGATGGTCGAGGCGCCGGTGTTCCATGTGAACGGCGACGATCCGGAAGCGGTCGTGTTCGTCACCAAGATGGCGATGGACTTCCGCAACGAATTCCACAAGGACGTGATTCTCGACATCTGCTGCTATCGCCGCCTCGGCCACAACGAGGCCGACGAGCCCGCGGTGACCTCGCCGCTGATGTACGAGGCAGTGAGGAAGCATCCGACCACGTTCGCGCTGTATGGCCGCAAGCTGGTGGAAGAGGGCACGCTGAGCAAGGCGGAAGCCGACGCCATCGCTCCGGCCTACCGCGACGGGCTCGACAAGGGCGTGAACATCGTCCGCACGACGCTGGGCCTGGTCGGCAACAAGCACACCGTCAACTGGTCGAACTACCGCAAGGGCACCTGGGATACCCCCGCCGACACCACCCTGCCACTGGAAGCGCTGCGACAGCTCGCCGACAAGCTGCACAAGCTTCCCGACGGCTTCACGCTGCACCCGCGCGTCGTCAAGGTCATCGAGGACCGCCGCAAGATGGCGGCCGGTGACCTCCCGATGGACTGGGGCTTTGCCGAGACCATGGCCTACGCGGGCCTGGTCAACGACGGTTTCTCGGTGCGATTGAGCGGCCAGGATGCGCGCCGCGGCACCTTCTCGCACCGCCACGCCACGCTGCACGACGCCGTCACCGGCTTCGCCATCACGCCGCTGCGCCACCTGGTGCAGAACAAGTACGGCTTCGTGGTGAACGACACACTGCTGTCGGAAGAAGGCGTGCTGGGCTTCGAGTACGGCTACAGCACCACCGATCCCGATTCGCTGGTGATCTGGGAAGCGCAGTTCGGCGACTTCGCCAACGGCGCGCAGGTCGTGATCGACCAGTTCATCGCCGCGGGCCAGGCCAAGTGGGGCCGCTTCTGCGGCCTCACCTTGTTCCTGCCACATGGCTACGAAGGCCAGGGCCCCGAGCATTCCTCGGCCCGCCTCGAGCGCTACCTGCAGCTGTGCGCCGGCGACAACATGCAGGTGTGCGTGC
>JAYUGN010000058.1:0-6909 GCA_043767605.1 Gammaproteobacteria bacterium | reverse complement strand
GACCGAACCGATCGTGTTCGGCAAGCGCCCCCGCACGATCGGCGTGCTGGCGTTCATGACGATCTTCATGGCCTGGTCGGCCAGCCAGTTGAAGCTGGACACCGGCTTCGAGAAGCAGCTGCCGCTCGGCCACCCGTACATCCAGGTCTTCAAGAAGTACCAGGAGGATTTCGGCGGCGCCAACCTGGTGCTGTTCGCGCTGGTGATGAAGCCCGGCGAGACGGGCGACATCTACACGCCCGAGTTCATGACCACGCTTAAGAAGCTCACCGACGCGGTGTTCTTCACGCCCGGCATGGACCGGCCGCGCGTCTCCTCGCTGTTCACGCGCGACGTGCGTTTCGTCGAGGTGCGCGAGGACGGCCTGTACGGCGGCAACGTGATCCCGGCCGACTACGCGCCGACGCCCGAGATGCTGCAGATCGTGCGCAACAACGTCACGCGCGCGAAAGTCGGTGGCCGCCTGGTCGCCAATGACAACTCCGGCGCGATGCTGTTCTCCGAACTGCTCGACAAGAACCCGATCACCGGCGAAAAGCTCGACTACGTGGCCACGGCCGACCTGATCGAGAACGTGCGCCAGCGTTTCACCAACCCGAAGATGGTCCAGTACAAGCTGAAGGCCGATGACCTGCCGCTGAAGGCCGGCGACCTGATCGCCACCCGCTACGTGCAGCCGCACGGGCCGCTCAAGGGCTTCGCCAAGTTCGACGCCAATGCCAACCTCGAGGACGGCAGCAGCGAGGTCCGCCACTACCGTGCCGGCGCGCTCGAGATGGCCGAGGTGGACAACCCCGACTACAACCCGAAGGTGGACATCCACATCATCGGCTTCGCCAAGGTCGTGGGCGACATCGCCAGCGCCTCGCTCGAGGTGGTCGGCTTCTTCGCGCTGACCATTTTCCTGACCTGGCTGATCCTCTGGTGGTACACCGGCTCGCCGATGATCGCCCTGCTGCCGCTGTCCTGCGGCATGCTGGCGGTGGTCTGGGAGCTCGGCATCCTGCACGCGGCCGGCTACGGCCTCGATCCGTTCGCGATCCTGGTGCCGTTCCTGGTCATGGCGATCAGCGTGTCGCACGGCATCCAGATCACCAGCTTCTGGCTACTGGAAGTGGCCGACCGCGGCGCCAACTCCTTCGACGCTTCGCGCAACACCTACAAGCGCCTCGTGATTCCGGGCCTGACCGCCCTGCTCACCAACGTCGTGGGTTTCGGCACCATTCTGCTGATCCCGATCGGCATCATCCGCGAGATGGCGATCAACGCAATGTTCGGCCTGCTGGCCGTAATCGTCTGCAAGAAGATCCTGCTGCCGTGCCTGCTGTCGTACGTGAAGATCAAGGATCCGGCCAAGTTCCGCGAGCACCAGCTGGCGCGCGACCGCATCTTCGACAAGGTGTGGAAGAGCCTGTCGGTCATCACGCAGAAGCCGGTGGCGGCCGTGGTGCTGGGCCTGGCCGTGCTGAGCTGGGGCGCGGCGGAATACATCTCGAAGGACCTCGCCATCGGCGAGCTGCACCCCGGCGTGCCCGAGCTGCGGCCCGAGTCGCGCTACAACCGCGATTCGGCGCGCATCGTCGAGGAATTCTCGATCGGCGTGGACGTGATCAAAGTGATCGCGGAAGGCGCGCCCAACGGCTGCATCGACCACTCGATCATGGACGCCATCGACCGCTTCGCCTGGCGCATGAGCAACACGCCGGGCGTGCAGAGCACGCTGTCGATGCCGCAGGCGGCCAAGATCGTGTTCAACGCCTTCTCGGAAGGCAACCCGAAGTGGATGACGCTGCCGCGCGAGTCCGGCGCACTGGTGCTGGCGGGCCAGCAGTTCCCGAGTTCCACGGGCCTTTTGAACCCCGACTGCAGCGCGATGCCGGTGTTCGTGTTCACTTCGGACCACAAGGCGACGACGATCGACGGCGTGATTGCCGCCGTGAAGAAGTTCGTGGACGAGGAAGGCCCCAACTCGCCGGTGAAGTTCCAGCTCGCCACCGGCAACGTCGGCGTGATGGCGGCGACCAATGACGTCATCAAGGAGACGGAGCACACGGTGCTGCTGTGGCTCTACCTCTGCATCGCGATCTGCGTCTGGCTCAGCTTCCGCACGCTGGCCGGCCTGATCTGCGTGCTGGTGCCGCTGGCGCTGGTCTCGGTCTTTACCTACGCGGTGATGGTGTTCCTCGGCATCGGCCTGAAGGTCTCGACCTTGCCGGTCGCCGCGTTCGCCGCCGGTATCGGCGTGGACTACGGCATCTACATCTACTCCGTGCTCGAGGAATGCGTGAACGCCAAGGGCATGAGCCTGCGCAAGGGCTACGAGTACACGCTGCACCAGACCGGCAAGGCGGTGGTCGTCACCGCGCTGGCGCTGGCGGCCAGCGTGTGCACCTGGCTGCTGTCCGGCCTGCAGTTCCAGGTGGACATGGGCATCCTGCTCACGATCATGTTCCTGGCCAACGCCGCCGCCGCAGTGATCCTGCTGCCGGCCTTCGCGGCCTTCCTGATGAAACCCAAACCCGGTGCGGGCGAGCCGGACAAGGCGGTGACGGCATGAACACGAACATGAATCCCCTCGCCCCGCGCAGCGGGGAGAGGGTGGCGAGCCGGGTGAGGGGCGCATTCGCCCTCGCCTGCCTTTCCTTCGCGGCCTACGCGCAGGAGCCCGAACAAGGCCCGGCGGCAAATCCGGAAGACCTGAAGCCGCGTCCTGCCGAGATGGCGCCGCTGGCCGCCAGGACGCTGCTGCTCGGCATTGCGGCGGCGGGCGACCACATCGTCGCGGTCGGCGACCGCGGGATCGTCGTCACCTCGCCCGATGGCACGACCTGGGCGCAGGTGCAGACGCCGGTGCACGTCACGCTCACCGCGCTGTCGTTCGCCGACGCGAACAGCGGCTGGGCGGTCGGGCACGACTCCGCCATCCTGCACACCGCCGACGGCGGCAAGACCTGGGCGCTGCAGAACTACGCGCCGGTGGATCACAAGCCGCTCTTGTCCGTGCTGGCGCTGGATGGGCAGCGCGCACTGGCCACTGGCGCCTACGGCATGCTCCTGGCGACGAGCGACGGCGGCGCGCACTGGGCGGCGGTCAACGCGCCGACGATGCTCGACGACGGCCTGCACCTGAACGCGGTGATCAAGCTCAACGACGGCACGCTGTTCATCGCCGGCGAAACCGGCCTGCTCGGCGTGAGCAGCGATGGCAAGGACTGGAAACGCCTGAAGCTGCCCTACGACGGCTCGCTGTTCGGCGCACTGCCGCGCGGCGGCAAGGGCGCGATCGTGTTCGGCCTGCGCGGCAACGTCTTCACCACCGATGACGTGCGCGCGGGCAAGTGGACGCGCGTAGACACGCAAACCACGCAGTCCATGTTCGGGGGCACCCTGCTACCGGACGGCGGCATGGCCCTGGTCGGCGCCGACGGCGAAATCCTGCTGATTGCCAAGGACGGCAAGGTCAGCAAGGCGCGTGGTCCCAAGGACACGCGCAGCCTCGGCTCGGGCACGCTGTCGGGCGTGATGGCCTGGAAAGGCGGCGTACTCGTCGCCGGCGAAACCGGCGTCAGTCAACCGGCGCTGAAGTAAGGCTAGAAGCGCACTCCTACGGGAGCGCTGTCTTCAAGGTTTGATCTCGACGCGGGCGCCGTCCGGCACCATCGCCCAGATCTGCTCGATTTCCTCGTTGGTCACGGCCACGCAGCCGTGGGTCCAGTCGCTGCGCCGGTGCAAGCGGTTGTAGCGCGGGCCCCAGTCCTCTTTCAGGCCGTGGATCATGATCTCGCCGCCAGGCTCGCAGCCCCACAGGCGCGCGCGCATCACATCCTCGGGCGAGGGATAGGAAATCTTCAGCGCGCGGTGGAAGTCGGAGTTTTCCCTGCGGCCCTCGATGGCATAGGTGCCTTCGGGCGTCTTGTCGTCGCCCTGGCACAGCTTGCGGCCCACGGGCTCGTGGCCGAGGGCCACGTAGAACGCGGCGAGCTGGCGGGTGCCGGCAAAGAGGCGCAGCGTGCGCTTGCCCTTCTCGATGACCACGCGATCGGCCTGCAGCGGTTCGCTGGCGCTGGCCATGGCGGACGCCAGCAGCAGCGCTGACGCGATGGCGACGATTGCCCTGTTCCCCATCTTTCGCCTCCCCGGGCTCTGGTGGCCCATGGGCAAGATGTTAGCAGCGGCCTAGAGGCCTGCCTTGCTCAGGGCAAGTTTTACTACCAGGACGAGCGCCAGTACGAACAGCACGGTCGCGACGAGCGCGATGGCGATGAACTGCGCCGGCTTGCCGTGCTTGAAGTCGCGTTCGCGGTTCTTCGAGCTCTGCACGCCGAAGAACGAGGCGCTGACGCTGGTGACGACCTGCCACAGCGTCGGGGGTTTTTCAGGGGACATGGATGCGGGCTTCGCTGCTGGGCTTCGCTACGCTCAGCCCAGCCTACGCCCAGCCACGCCCAGCCACGGCCCAGCCCAGCCCAGCCTACGAGTAGCCCTGCAGGATCTCGCGCGTCTTGGCGAGGTCGGTCATGGACTTGGACTGGATGTCGCTGCCGACGATCTTCTCCAGCTTGCCGCCCAGCAGCGGGATGCCGCAGGACAGGGTCCACTTCAGCGTGTTGCTGGAACCGGCGCCTTCGTCAGCGAGCTTCATGTCGGCCGACACCTTCACCGGTACACCCTTGATCTCCGCCTCCAGGCGGCCGGTTTTCTTCTCGAGGTCCCAGGTATCGGACTGGGTGACCTCGTTCTTCTCGCCGAGGAACTTCTTCGCAAAGTCCGGCACCGGCGCACTGTTGGGCGCGAGGTAGCGAACCTTGATGCGGAACTTCTTCGCGTCCAGGCTGTGCTCGAGCACCTGCACGCCCGTGAAGCCAAGCTCCTGGTACTTGCGCTCGAAGTAGGCCTTGTCCGAAAACATCTTCAGGACCGTGGCCGAGGGCTTCTCGAAGCTGTGTTTTTCGTTGAACTGCATGATCCTCACCCCGCCAGCGGCTCCGCCGCTGGCCCTCCCCTCTCCCGCAAGCGGGAGACGGACATCAGCGCGGCCTTCAGCCGCGGACTTCTTACCGCGTGGTCTTCTTCTGCACCGCCGCGGCGGTGAAGTACTCGGGGTTGAACTTCACCGTCAGGTCGTTCGGGCGGTCTTCGTTGGCCATCGCGGTGACGAAGTAGCGGCCGGTGCTGAAGTGGTAGATGACTTCCGGCACCGTCGTACCGGCCAGGATGTTGTAGCCGAACACGTAGTGGCCTTCCTGGAACTGGTAGAGCGCGTTGCTGGTGTCGTAATTGTCCACCGCCACGATGTTCCACCCATCCTCGTCGACGTAGAACACGCGCTTGGCGAACGTGTGGCTGGTGCCGGGGCGCAGGCTGGCCTCGATCACCCAGACGCGGTGCAGCTCGTAGCGCGGCAGGTCCTGGTTCAGGTGGTGCGGTGCCGCCATGTCCTTGTACTTGGTGGTCGGGCCCGAGAGCTTGTTGGCGTTGTAGCCGATGTACATCTCTTTCTTGCCGAGGATCTTCCAGGAGTAGCGCTCGAGCACGCCGTTGAACATGTCCACCTGGTCGTAGAACTGGTGGCCGTCGGTGCCTTCATACGGGTTGTCGCAGCAGACCGTCGGCGCGCGGCGGATGCGGCGCAGGGCCGGCGAGTACAGCCAGGCGGCGCGGCCTTCATTGCCGGTGCTCGCCTTCTCCAGCACCAGGATGAAGGTGCCGGCGATGCGGGGCGGCGCGAGGGTCTGCGACAGGTACTTCAGGAACTCGGTCTCGCCGCCTTTCTTCAGCACGGTCGGCTTGACGATGCTGGCGTACCCGAACTGCACGTCCTCGACGATCTTGGTGATCTGGAATTTGCCGTCCGGCTGCACGATCATCTGGTTGTTGAAGCGGGTCACCGCCTCGCCACGCCACTTGAGCTTGTGGTTCCAGATCGGCTCGGCGCCCGACTTCGGGATCGGGTAGAGGAAGCCGATCTTGCAGTTGTCCGGCTGGTCGGTGCCGACCAGGTCGCAGGTCGTCGCGTTCTCGGCGGTGGCCTTGTAGATGGCGTCCGGCCACGCGACGACGCGGTGGCTCGGGTACACATTCATCTTGTAGGTCGGATAGGTCTTCAGCAGGTACTTGTGGCCTTCCGTGAGCTTGGGTGCGTACTGGGCCAGGGTGGCGCCAGTGATCGTGTAGATCGGCTTCTCGCCGTCGATCTGCGGGTTGGTGGCGTACTCCTTCATGGAGCCGCGCTGCTTGGCCGGCGTCCACTCCGGGATCGAGCCGTCCTTGTTGCCGGCGCGCTCGGCGCCGACCGGCGTGAGTTCCTTGCCGAGCTTGGCCGCTTCCTCCGGCGTGACCTTGGCGAAGGCCGGTGCGGCCAGGAAGCACAGCGCGATGAGACCGAGGGACGCGTTACGCATGAACTTCTCCTCTCCAGGATTTTTGCTTGAATTCGCCGCAGCCGTTGAATGCTACCAAAACTACCGGGGGGCCACCGTCGCTTCGAGGCGGCGCTGCAGGACCGGCCGCGCATCCCAGTTGGCCTGCAGCGCCGCAAGCAGGATGAAAACGCCCGACAGGCGCCGGTGCAGGAACACGATTTCGCGGGGCGGGATGCGGAAATAGCGGGTCAGCGCGTTGCGGGCGATCTTCTCCCCGGCCCGGCGCGGCAGGTCGCTGGCGCCCCAGTCGTAGGGGCCGCGAAAGGGCTCGACGATCAGCTCGCAGAGTTCGAAGAAGGCGTCCTGCACCGGCCCCGGGAACGACAGGTCGATCGCGCCGATGGCCTCGGCGCCCCGCAGCGTCATGTCGCGGTCGTGCGCGATCGCGCCGCGCAGCATCTCGCGGTAACCCTCGACGAAGCCGCGGCCGAACAGCCGCGTGGCGCCGAAGTCGAGCAGGACGAAGACTGGGGTCAGACCCTCTTCG
>JAYUGN010000057.1:0-2339 GCA_043767605.1 Gammaproteobacteria bacterium | reverse complement strand
GCCTTCAGGACCACCATGCCTTCCGGCCTGCCGGTGCTCGTGCGCCAGGTCATGCCGGTGGATGCGCCGCGCCTGAAGGAGGGCTTCAGGCTGATCTCGGCGCTCGCGCGCCGCCGCCACTTTCCCGGCGACGACGTGAAGGAACTGGGCCCCGAGCAGCTCAAGATGCTCGAGCAGATCGACCAGAAGAATTACTGCATGTGGGGCGCGCTGAACCCGGCCAAGCCCAACGAGCCCGGCATCGGCATCGCCCGCTACCGGCGCCTGGCCGAGGAGCCCTCCGCCGCCGACGTTGCGATCACCATCCTCGACCAGTACCAGGGCACCGGCGCGGGCCTGCTGCTGCACGCCTGCCTGCACGCCACCGCGCGGCAGAACAAGGTCCGCCATTTCTATTACGAAGTCGGCGGCGAGAACGAGCGCTTCATCCGGCACCTGAAGAGCCTGGGCGCCGAGCACGTCGGCCGCGTGGTGGGCGTGACACGCCTGCGCATGCCGGTCTATCCGCGCGCGCTGTCCGTGCCGCAGTACAACTCGGCCGGCTTCAAGTTCTCGCTGGCGATGCGGAAGCTGACGTCGGCGCGGGCTGTTGAGGCTTGAGCCGCCGCGTCAGCAGCGCGATCAGCAGCAGCGCCGGGATGCCGAGCGCCGAGGTATAGACGAAGAACAGCGGCCAGCCGACGGCGTCGGCGACGAATCCCGAGCCGCCCATCAGGAGCTTGCCCGGCAGTGAAAACACCGAGGAAAAGAGCGCGTACTGCGTTGCCGTGTACGCCGTGTTGGTCAGCCCCGAGAGATAGGCGATGAAGGCCGTGCTCGCGAACTGGTAGGCGAAATTGTCGGCGCTGACCACGAGGCCCAGACCGGTGAGGCTCGGTTCCTTGGTGAACGCGAGCGTCATGAAGGCGAGGTTGGTCAGGATCACCAGGACGGCGCCGATCACGAGCGAGCGGATCACGCCGAGCCGCGCGACGCCGATGCCGCCGACCAGCACGCCGATGAGCGAGGCGAACAGGCCGTAGCCCTTGGCGACGATGGCGATGTCCTGCAGCGTGTAGCCCACGTCGAGGTAGAACGGGTTGCTCATCACGCCCATCGTGTAGTCGGTGAGGCGGAAAGACCCGATGAACGCGAGGATCAAGGCCCCAGTGGCCACGCCGTTGCGCTGGAAGAAATCCACGAACGGGCAGATCACCGCGCCGATGAAATGCCCGCCGGCCGCGCGCAGCGGCTCGGGCCAATGCGCCTTGGCCTCGAGCCAGTCGATCACGCGCTGCTCGCGCGCGATCGTGTCGCTGCCGACGCTGGCTTCGGGCTCCGGCACGACCAGGGTCGTGAGCATGCCGAGGCACATCAGCGCGGCCATTACCGTGTACGAGGTCAGCCAGCCGTATTCACCTGCCAGCCACAGCGCGCCCGCCTGCGCGGCGAGGATGCCGATGCGATAGCCGAACTGGTAGCCGGCCGCCATCGCGCCCTGCATCGACAGCGGCGCGGCCTCGATGCGCCAGGCGTCGATGGCGATGTCTTGCGTCGCGCCGGCCAGCGCCATGCCGAGCGTGAGCCACACCAGCGGCGTCAGCGCGTCCTTCGGGTCGCCGTGCGCGATGGCGGCGAGTGCGAGTACGACTGCGACCTGCGCGACCAGCATCCAGGAGCGGCGCCGCCCGAGTGCGCGGTGCAGCACCGGCAGCTTCACGCGGTCCACGATCGGTGCCCACAGGAATTTCAGCGAGTACACCAGGCCGACGTAGGACAAAAGGCCGATGGTGCTGCGCTCGATGCCGGCCTGGCGCAACCAGGCCGAGAAGGTCTGGAACACGAGGAAGAACGGCAGGCCGGCCGAGAAGCCGAGGAACAGCATCGCCGCCACGCGCGGGTGGCGGTACACCGACAGCGAAGCGCCGAGGCGCCCGCCCAAGGGCGCGGGCCCGCCGCCGGTCAAGGCAGGTAATCCATGATCAGCGGCGCGTGGTCGGAGAAGCGCGCGTCCTTGTAGATCGCGGCGCGCTGGATGCGCGCGCGCAGGCCCGGGCTCACCACCTGATAGTCGATGCGCCATCCCACGTTCTTCGCCCAGGCCGCGCCACGGTTGCTCCACCAGGTGTAGCTCTCGCCCTCGGTGGCCGGGTGCAGGTGGCGGTAGGCGTCCACGTACCTGCCGTCCTTGAAAACCTCGTCGAGCCAGGCCCGCTCGTGCGGCAGGAAGCCGGAATTTTTCTGGTTGGTCTTCCAGTTCTTGAGATCCACGTTCTTGTGCGCGATGTTCCAGTCACCGCAGATCACGTAGTCGCGGCCGGCGCGATTCCACTCCGTGAGCTTGGGCAGGAAGAACTTCA
>JAYUGN010000056.1:0-2345 GCA_043767605.1 Gammaproteobacteria bacterium | reverse complement strand
GGCGAGGCGAGCCGAGCAGCGGTCCGGCGAGCCATGAAGCGAGGGCGATATCCGACATCAGCCACGCGCAATGCAGCTTGCCGACGCAGGGCTGCCTGTTCCCGAGCGCAGCGAGGGCGTGATGGATTCCCGCGTTCGCGGGAATGACGGCGCCAGCGAGGGCGCGCGGTCAGCGCGCCAGCTCCTTGCCGTCCGCATCGAGAATCCGCACTTCGCCCAGGTTCAGCTTGCGCACGCCGGCCTCGATCTTCGAAAGATCGCCGACGACAACCCAGGTCAGCTGCTCCGGCTTGATCAGCGTCTTCGCCATCGCGCGGATCTCGTCGTCGCTCTGGTTCTCGAGCCGCGACTTCAGGGTCTGCACGTAATCGTCCGGCCAGCCGTTCTGGACGATGGCGGACAGCGCGCTCATCGCGGCGCCGCCGGTTTCGTAGCGGCCGGGCAGGGCGCGGATGCGCAGGTCCTTCACCCGGCGGATCTCGACGGCGGTCGCGGGCTTGGCGCCGATGTAGCCGCGCAGCTCCTTCAGCACCTCGGCGATCGCCGCCGCGGTCTGGTCGGTCTGCACCGGTGCGCTGAACAGGTAGGGCCGCGTGTTGAGCGCCGCCGGCACCTGGCTGTAGGCGCCGTAGGACCAGTGCTTGTCCTCGCGCAGGTTCTGGTTGATGCGCGCGGTGAACTGGCCGCCGATCACGTCGTTCATCGTCGTGACGGTCAGGTGCCCCGGCGCGTTCGACGGCGGCGCCAGCAGGCCCGCGAGGATCACGCTTTGCTCCGCGCCAGGCTTGTCGATCAGGAACACCCGCGACTTGGCCGGCAGTTGCGCCGGTCCCACGTTCTTGTGTCCCTTGGGCGTGGAGGCGGGCGACCACTTGCCGAAACGCGCCTCGAGCAACGGCATCACTTCCTTGAGCGTGGTGTCGCCGGCGACGAGCAGCGTGGCGTTGTCGGGCCGCAGCCAGGCGTGCTGGAAGGCGCGCAAGTCTTCGGGGGTCAGCGCCTTCACCGAGGCTTCGGTGCCCTTGCCGGTGAACGGGATCGCGTAGGCATGGCCGGCGCCGAACAGCAGCGGCGGCAGCACGCGCAGGCCCAGCGCGGCAGGTTCGGTTTTTTCCTGCGCGATGGCCGCAAGCCACTGCGACTGCACGCGCGCAAATTCCTTCGGGTCAAAAGCCGGGTTCAGCACGACGTCGGCATAGAGATCCAGCGTCGGCGCCAGCTTTGCCTTGAGCGCAGAGACGCCGATGTCGCAGGCGTCGAGCGAGGCGCCCGCGCCGAGATTGGCGCCGAGCGACTCGATGTCGCCGGCCAGCTGCAGCGCGCCGCGCGAGGCCGTGCCTTCATCGAGCATGGACATGGTCATCGCCGCGGTGCCGAGCTTCACGCCCTGATCGGCGGCGTAGCCGGCGTCGAACAGCATCTTCACGCCGACCAGCGGCACGTCGTGGCGCTCGATCAGCACCACGGGGATGCCGTTGGCGAGCTTGCCGCGCTGCAGTGCCGGGAAGTCGAGGTCCGGGAACTTGTCGGTGACCGGCGTCTTGCTGCGGTCGAGCGTGGCCTTCGCCGTGTGGAAATCCGGGAAAGGACGCACGATCAGCGTGTAGTCACCGGCCGAAAGCCAGCGCTGCGCCGCGGCCTGCACCGACTTCGGCGTCGCGGCCGAAAGATTGGCGATCGCTTTCTTCCAGCATTCGGGATCGCCCTGGAACGTCTGGCAGCCGGCCAGCGTCGCGGCCTTGCCGCCGAACCCGCCGACTTTTTCCATCGCCCGCGTGAAGCCGGCCAGTGCCGTGGTGCGCGCGCGGTCGAGTTCTTCCTGCGTCGGGCCCTCGCGCAGCAGGCGCGTCCGCTCCTCGTTCAGGATGGCCTCGACCTGCGCGGGATCCACGCCGGCCTTCACGTCGGCATCTATCGAAAAGAGGCCGGCGAGCTCGAAGGACGAGTTGCCCGCGCTGACGTGGTCGGCGATGCGGTCCTTGTGCACGAGCCGCGCGTCGAGGCGCGAGGCGGCGCTGCCGCCGAGCACCTGCGCGGCGAGGTCGAGCAGGTCGGCATCGACCGTGCCGAGCTGCGCGACGTTCCAGTTCTGCGAGATGCGCACTTGCGCCACGCGGTCCTGCATTTCCTCGCGCGTGGATTCCGTGCGCGGCGCGATCCAGGCCTCGCGGCGCGACACGGCCGGGCCCGGCGCGATGTCGCCGAAATATTTCTGGACGCGCGCCAGCGCGTCCTTGGGCTCGAGGTCGCCGGCCAGCACCAGCGTGGCGTTGGCCGCGCCGTACCAGGTGGCGAACCACTTCTTCACGTCGGCCAGCGAGGCCGCGTTGAGGTCATCCATCGAG
>JAYUGN010000055.1:0-2354 GCA_043767605.1 Gammaproteobacteria bacterium | reverse complement strand
GACGGCCTGCGGCCGTCGGTGCACATTATTGACACCGGCCACATCCGCGAGCGCGACCTGGGCCTCGAGATCCCCAAGTCGCCGCTCGAGACGGTGATGTCGAATGAAGTCTGGACGGAGCTGTACGACCGCCTCGCGCAGCTCACGGCCGAGCACAAGACCACCCTGATTTTCGTCAACCAGCGCCGGCTGGCCGAGCGGGTCGCGCGCCACCTGGCCGAGCGCATCGGCGAGGAGCACGTGACCGCGCACCACGGCTCGCTGGCGAAGGAACATCGCCTCAAGGCCGAGCAGAGGCTCAAGGGCGGCGAGCTGAAGGCGCTGGTGGCGACCAGTTCGCTCGAGCTCGGCATCGATATCGGCGATGTGGATCTTGTGTGCCAGATCGGTTCGCCGCGTTCGATCGCGGCCTTCCTGCAGCGCGTGGGCCGCGCGGGCCACGCCATCGGCGCGATCCCCAAGGGCCGGCTGTTCCCGCTGTCGCTCGACGACCTGGTCGAATGCACCGCGCTGCTCGACTCGGCGCGCCGCGGCGAGCTCGACAGGATCCGCGTGCCCGAGATGCCGCTCGACGTGCTCGCGCAGCAGATCGTGGCCGAGGTTGCCTGCCGCGAATGGACCGAGGACGACTTGTTCGCAATGTTGCGCCGCGCCTCGCCGTATCGCGAGTTGCCGCGCGCGCAGTTCGATGCGGTCGTGGCCATGCTCGCCGACGGTTACGCCACGCGCCGCGGCCGGCGTGGCGCGCACATCCACCATGACGCGGTGAACCATGTGCTGCGCGGGCGCCGCGGCGCCAAGCTCACCGCGGTCACCAACGGCGGCGTGATCCCGGACCAGTTCGATTACGACGTGGTGCTGATGCCGGAAGGCCATCGCGTCGGCACGCTCAACGAAGATTTCTCGTTCGAGAGCGTGCCGGGCGACATCTTCCAGCTCGGCAATACCAGCTGGAAGATCCTCAAGGTCGAGACAGGGCGCGTGCTGGTCGAGGACGCGCGCGGCCAGCCGCCGACGCTGCCGTTCTGGCTCGGCGAGGCGCTGGGCCGCACCGACGAGCTGTCGGCATCGGTCGCGCGGCTCAACCAGATGGCTGCGGATGTTCTTGCCTCTCCCCGCGTCAGCGGGGAGAGGCCGCTCGCGCAGCGAGCGGGTGAGGGGCCCGAAGGCGCGGGTGAGGGGAGCTTGGCGCGATACCTCGCCACCGAAGTCGATATCCCGGAGGCCGCGGCGCAGCAGTTGGCGGATTACTACGAGACCTCGCACACCGCGCTCGGCACGCTGCCCACGCTCGAGCAGGTGATCTTCGAGCGCTTCTTCGACGAAGTGGGCGACACACACCTGGTCATCCACTCGCCCTACGGCTCGCGCCTGAACCGCGCCTGGGGCCTGGCGCTGCGCAAGCGCTTCTGCCGCCAGTTCAACTTCGAGCTGCAGGCGTCGGCGCTGGAGGATTCCATCGTGCTGTCGCTGGGGCCCACGCACAGCTTCCCGCTCGAGGACGTCACGCGCTTCCTGCACTCGGCGACGGCGCGCGACATCCTCGTGCAGGCCCTGCTCGATGCGCCGATGTTCGGCACGCGCTGGCGCTGGAACGCCAGCACCGCGCTGGCGGTCCGGCGCATGATCAACGGCAAGCGCGCGCCGCCGCAGTTCCAGCGCTCGGATTCCGAAGACCTGCTGACCGTGGTGTTCCCGGACCAGGTGGCCTGCGCCGAGAACCTCTCCGGCGAGCGCGAGATTCCCGACCACCCGCTGGTGAAGCAGACGATCCACGACTGCTTGCACGAAGTCATGGACGTGGACGGCTTCCTCGCGCTCCTGAAGCGCATGGAGGCTGGCGAGGTGAAAGTGCTGTGCCGCGACATGGCGGCGCCCTCGCCGCTGGCGCACGCGATTCTCGGCGCCAGGCCCTACGCCTTCCTCGACGACGGCGCCGCCGAGGAGCGCCGCACGCGATTGGTGTCCACACACCGCCTGATGGACCTGGAGACCGCATCCAGCATCGGCCAGATCAGTTCCGCGGCGCAGGAGCGCCTGCGCGAAGAGCTGCGGCCCGAGCCCGTGTCGGCTGACGAATTGCACGACGTGCTGGTGGTGCACGGCTTCCTCACGCGCGACGAGGGCAAGCCCTGGCACGCGTGGTTCGACGCGCTGGTGACGGCGCGTCGCGCCACGGTACTTCGCCTCCCCTCTCCCGCTTCTCTCCCCTCTCCCGTTTACGGGAGAGGGGCTGGGGGTGAGGGCGGGCGTGAGGGCGGGGGTGAGGGCGGTGAGGGCGCGCCGTTGTGGGTCGCCGCCGAGCGGCTCGCCGAAATGCAGGCCGTGTTGCCGGCGTCCGAGATGGATCCCGT
>JAYUGN010000054.1:0-6967 GCA_043767605.1 Gammaproteobacteria bacterium | reverse complement strand
CGACTTCGCGCGCGGGCCTGGCGAACAGGTAGCCCTGCGCGCACTCGAGGCCGAGGTCGCGCAGCATGCGCGCCTGCGCGATCTCCTCGACGCCCTCGGCCACGATGCTCATGTTCATGGCGTGGGCGAGGTCGCGGATCGTGCGCAGGATCTTGCGATTGTCCTCCTCGGTATGGATCGGTTTCACGAACGAGCGGTCGATCTTGAGCGTATCCACCGAGAAGTGGCGCAGGTAGTTCAGCGAGGAATAGCCGGTGCCGAAGTCGTCCACGGCGACCTTCACGCCGAGCCCGCGGCACTGCTTGATGATCTGCACCGCGAAATCCAGGCTGTTGACCAGCGCGCTCTCCGTCATCTCGATCTGCAGCATCTGCGGCGAGGCGCGGGATTCCTTCAGCGCTTTCTTGATGTTGCCGAGCACCTCGGGGTTTTCGATCTCCCGGCCGGACAGGTTCACGCACATGTAGAGCGGGGCGCCGGCGCGGCGCCGGCCGGCGTTGAGCCGGCGGACTGCGTCGCAGGCCTCGCCCAGCACCCAGTCGCCGAGGCGGTGGATCAGGCCGGATTCCTCCATGTGCGGCACGAACAGCGCGGGCGAGACCAGCCCGCGCAGCGGGTGGCGCCAGCGCACCAGCGCCTCGAAACCCTCGATGGCCATGCCGTCGAGCCGCACGATCGGCTGGTAGTGCAGCTCGAACTGCTGCTTGTCGAGCGCGCTGTCGAGTTCCTGGGTCAGGCGGTTGCGCGCCAGCGCGGCCTTGGTGTCGCCCGCAGCGCCGCTGCCGACGCCCTTCTTGCCGGCGATCGCCGAGCGGTAGCGCTGCAGGATCATGCGCAGCAGCACACGCACCAGCGGGTCGGCGGAATCCACCTTTCCCTGCAGGTGCTCGCGCGTGATCATGCGCAGGCGCGTGTTCTTGCGGGCGACGGCGGTGGCGGTGCGGGGCAGCTGGTCGATCACGGCCATCTCGCCGATGACTTCGCCGGGCCCGAGCAGCGCCAGCACCTGGCGGCGTTTCTTCTGCGTGCGGAAAATTTCGAGCTGGCCGGTTTCGATCACATAGGCGCAGTCGCCGGGATCGCCCTCCTTGAACAGGAGCTCGCCCGTCTTCAGCACTCTTCGATATTTGTCGCTGGCCACGCGCACCGCCTTGGTTACCTCAGCCCAAAGTCTTGCCGATCTTCGAGAATCAGCGCAACTGGTCCACGACCGACTTCAGGTCTTCCTGTGTGGCCGGATCGTTCGCCAGTTCGTACATCATGCAAGCGACGGTCACCGTCAGGATTGTAAGTGTTGAGACCACTCCCGCGGCAAACCCCCAGGGCCGCCTGACGAGCCTGGGTGGATGGGGCCCGTTCTTCGCCTCCAGCAGCACGGCCTCGCGCTTCGTCCCGGCCTTGACCATGGACACGGGCTGAAACCCGCTTCTTTGCAGCTTGCCTTCCATCCAGCGATTGCCTTTCAGGCCCGGGATCAGGAACAGCGCCACCAGGCCCGTGTTCAGCAGGGTGCTGAGCAGGCTTTGCGCCACGGTGCCCTCGGCGGGATGCACGAAAGTCCCGACCAGTGTCCACACGATGAACGCGCCGGAGAAAACGAGGGCCAAGGTCCACAGTTCGCAGGCGAACAGCCAGACAAACCCGGACAGCAGCGCCGGCCACGAGAAGCCCACCTTGACGGCGTCAAACCCCTCTTGAGGGTGCTGGTAAACCTTGAAGGTCTTCATGAGCGCCGCTCACTTTCCCTTGCCGCAGTCGCACACGTCACAGCCCTTGTCGAAGACGATGCGCCAGGTATCGGGCGCCTCGAGCCGCCAGATCGAAGTGAAGGTGCCGACGAGCTTGCCCGTGGGATCGTGCACCGGGCCGGAGCTCAGCGCCAGCGTGCCGGAGTCGAGCACCGCCACTTCCGCGGGCTCCCACGAGAACGGCGCCTCGGGTCCCTCGTAGAAGCGCTGCCATTTCTCCGCCACTGCACCGGCCCCGCGCAGCGGCCCCTTGCTGCCGAAGAACACGGTCTCCTGCGACAGGAATTTCGCGAACGCCGCATGGTCGCGCGCCGCCATGGTCGCGGCAAAAGCGCGCTCGGTATCGGCCACCTGCTTCTGCAGTTCGGCGTTCGGGCGCTGCGGCGCCGCGGCGCAGGCCGTGCAGGCCAGCGACAGCAACAACAGCAGTGACGGCATCCTCATTCGGCGTTCTCCTTGGCTAGACGCAGCTTAGCGAAGCCCAGCATCCGCGCATTCGACTTTGGTCGAATCGCGACCTTTTGCCAATACCGCCGCGCAGGCCCGCAGCTCAATGTGAATGCACGTTTTCGACACGGGAGAAACGTGCAATGGACAACCGGGAGGACATCGAGCGGCGTCTGGACCTCGCGGCCGAACTCGCGCTGCGCACGCGCGACCGCATCAA
Source organism: Gammaproteobacteria bacterium (assembly GCA_043767605.1). GTDB lineage: Bacteria > Pseudomonadota > Gammaproteobacteria > Nevskiales > Nevskiaceae > JACPFV01. The sequence goes on along the minus strand of JAYUGN010000054.1, from coordinate 4,552 downwards.
GGCCGCGATCAGCAACGGTGAAATTCCTTCCTGGGTGCAGGATGCCTGCACCGTGCTCGAGCGCGCCTCGGTGCAGTACGGCGAGCTCTCCGGGCAGCTGAAGCCGGAAGTGCACGACGAACCCGGCGCCGACCGCGAGCTGCCCGCCGCGATGTTCGCGCTGCAGTCGCTCACGATCCACTGACCTTCGGGATCAGAAAAATGCCGCGGCGACAGCCGCGGCATTAGCGGGACGGACGGTAGCAATCCGCCTCACTTCCGGGCGCTGTTCTTGTCCGCGTAACAGGCCGCATCCGCAAGCCTCAGCAAGTCGAGGCGGCTGACACTGGTGGCCGTGATCGGAACAAGCCCGATGCTGACACCGAGCCTGAATTTGTTCCCCTTCCACTCATACTCAAAACCGGCAATGGCGGCCCGCATCTCCTCAACCGTCCGGCGCGCCTGATCGAGGTCGCAGTGTTCCAGCAGCACCGCGAATTCGTCGCCGCCAAGCCGGGCAACGGTGTCGCGCTTGCGGGCCTTCCTGCGGAGCACGCCGGCCAGCTTCTGCAGGGCGTCGTCGCCGGCCTCGTGGCCACACTGGTCGTTCACGCTCTTGAACTCGTTGAGGTCGAGGTAGCATAGCGCGTGGCACTCATTCGCCACCCGTGCCGATTCAATCACCCGGTCCAGCCGCTGCTCGAACGCGCGCCGGTTCAGCAGCCCGGTCAGCGGGTCGTGGTTGGCCAGAAAGTCCATCTTCTTCGAAATGCTTTCCGCCTGGGAAACGTCCCGGATCACGGTCACGACACCGGTGATCCGGCTGCCCTCCACGATGGGGCCGGCCGAGAAGCCCGCCTGGAATGACGTGCCGTCCTTGCGCCAGCACGCCGCCCGGCTGTCCGTCGAAGTGACTCCCTCGTGGATACCGCGGTAGACAGCACTGTCCTTCCATGCGAATTGGGCGCCGTCGGTGGAGGTATGGTGGATGAGCGCATGGGCATTTTTTCCAATCACTTCTTCGGGCGAGTAGCCGGTGAGGGTGAGAAAAGCCCGGTTCGCGTAGGTGGTGCGCCCTTCGACGTCCACGCCGTAGATCGCTTCGCTGGCTGACGTCAGCAGGAGTTGCAGCCAGTCCTTCAGGTCGCTGACCGTTTGCGCCGCCTGTTTGGAAACCGTGATGTCGGTGAAGGTGATCACGACCCCTTCGATCTTGTTGTTCTGCGTCTGGTAAGGGACCACCTGCTGGATGTACCAGCAGCCGTCGTCGGTCTGCACCTCCTTGTGCACGGGGACAAGCTTGTCAAGCACCATCTCGGCATCCTTCTGCAGGGAGGAGTCAAGGACGTTGCCGGCAATGTCGGAAAGCGGCCGCCCGATGTCGGTGTGGATCAGTTTGAACTGCTTGCGCGCCGGCGGCGTGAAGCGCTTGATCCGGAATTGCCGGTCCACGAATACGGTAGCGATCTCCGTGCTCGACAGCAGGTTTGCCAGGTCGTCGTTGCTGATCGCCAGTTCGTCCAGCTTGTCCTGGAGCTGGCTGTTCAGGGTGGTGAGCTCTTCGTTTACCGACTGCAACTCTTCCTTGGAGGTTTCCAGCTCCTCGTTGGCAGACTGGAGCTCCTCGTTCATGGACATGATTTCTTCGTTGGACGTCTTGAGCTCCTCGTTGGCGATCTCCAGATCCCGGACGCTGGACTCCAGGCCCTCTTTGGTGGACTTGAGCTCGTTCTCCAGCGCCTGCACCAGGTCGTCATTCGCGCGAGCCGGCTCGGTGGTGGTGACGCCGGCGCCTGCGGCCGCGGGCGGCGGTACCACCGGCTCGTCCTCGAAGGTCACCAGCAGCAATCCTTCGACCGGCTTCGGCGCCTGGACCGGCCGCGCGGTCACCTTCACCAGGTGCGGCTCCGGTTCGTTCCGGAACCGCGCCCGCGATATGGCCGGTTGTGCCTGCTTGAGTGCCTGATGCACCGCGGTGCGGATCGCGGGCCGCAAGGTTTCGCGCGCCATGGACAAAAGGTCCCGCGTGGGGGAACCCGCCGGAAGTTCCAGGTACTTGCCGGAAGGCCCGCTCAGAAACAGCACCTCGAACCTGCGGTTGATCAGCACCGTAAACGGAACGAACTGCTCCAGCAGCAGTTGCTGCGCGATCTTGCCCACGTTGCCGGTTTCCGGCGCCATGCTGGATACGGCGCTGAGGGCCGTGGGCTGGAAGCCCGTGCCGCGCATGACCGGAAATTCGAGCCGGTCCCGGCGCGTGCCTCCGACCCGCCGGTAAATGCGCCATTTCTTCGATACCGGCTCGAACAGGTCGTCCAACTGCCCCACGGTTTCTGAATTACCCAGGAACAGGTGGCCGCCCTCTTTCAGCACGAAATGGAACAGCGAGAGGACCTTTCGTTGCAGCGTTGGCTCGAGATAGATCAGCAGATTGCGGCAACTGACGAGATCGAGCCGCGAAAAGGGTGGATCGCTCACCAGGTTCTGCGCCGCGAACACCACGCTGTCGCGCAGCTGCTTGGACACCTGGTAAGCGTTGCCCTCTTTTTTGAAATGCTGCCGCAGGCGTTCCGGGGAAACGTCGGCGGCGACGTTCTCCAGATAGAGGCCGATGCGGGCTTTCGCCAGCGCTTCCTGGTCGAGGTCGGAGGCGAAGATCTGCATGCGGCAGGGTTTCTGCGCCGCGGCGTGCTGCTCAAGCAGCAGCATGGCGAGGGAATAAGGCTCTTCACCGGTCGAGCATCCGGGCACCCAGACGCGGATCCCGGCATCGTCTTCTTTGGCGCGCACCAGCGGCGCGATGACCTCCTTCTCCAGTACCTCGAACGCGGCCGGTTCGCGGAAGAACCCGGTGACGCCGATCAACAGGTCCTTGAGCAGAAGATTCGGTTCCTTCGGGGTCCGGCGCAGAAACTCGAGGTAATCGCCGACGTGGGGCAAGTTATTCAGGCTCATGCGGCGTTCGATGCGTCGCTGCAGGGTGCCGGTCTTGTAGAAGCGGAAATCGTACCTGGTGCGCGCCTGGACCACTGCCAGAATCGCGGGAAGGTGATCGGTGACCTGAACGACGGGCGTACGGGCTTTGACGTACTTGAGCAGGAAGTCCGGCATCTGTTCCACCGGCACGACGTGATCCGCGACGCCGGCGTTGATGGCGCTGCGCGGCATGCCGTCGAACTGCGCCGTTTCCGGCGTCTGCACCAGGGTCACGCCGCCGTAGCCCTTGATGGCCTTAAGCCCCAGCGTGCCGTCGCTGCCGGTGCCCGATAGAACGATCCCCACGGCATTCTCCTGCTGATCCTCGGCCAGGGACCGGAAGAAAAAATCAATCGGAATGCGCACTCCACGGCGCTCCGACAGTTCCGACAGGTAGAGCACCCTTGAGCGGACGCCGAGATCCTTATTGGGCGGAATGGCATACACGTGATTGGGCAGGATCGGCATCCGGTCCTGCGCCTGCACGACCTGCATGGAGGTCTGCTTGGACAGCAGTTCGGCGGTGAGGCTTTCGTGCTTCGGATCGAGATGCTGGATCAGAACGAAGCCCATGCCGCTGTCAGGCGGCATGGCATTCATAAATCGCTTGAAGGCGTCAAGGCCGCCGGCCGACGCGCCGATGCCGACAACCGTTAAGCCGGGCGGCTTGCGCGGCTCGGCGCCCTGGGTCAGGCCCCCGTTCGAACGCTCGCGCAGGGCAGGGGCGTCACTGGCTGACGCGCCGCCCCCATGCTTCTTGCTGCTTTTCGCGGCCATGTGCCTGTCTCATCCCCCGACGGCGGCGCCAGCTTACTCTGTATGTGCTAGCGGCACGGAGAATCTGAATCAGCTCCTGGCGACGAAGGCAGGGCGTGCTGCATGCGCGAGCAGCGGAGCAGCGCGGCCAGCGTTGGCGGAGCGCCCGGAAAGTGCGGGCGCCGGCTCAGTCGCCGGCGGGGTAGGCCCCGCCCGGCGTCGGCGCCGAGACCAGCACGCCCGGAGGCACCATCGTGCCGCCGTTGTTGTTGATCATCGTGCTGGCGTCGAGCGTGCGCTCCCAGGTCCGCAGGTAACGCTCCGCGGAGTTGAACAGCGCGCGCATCTGGTCCGGCGTGCCGTGGATATTCATGGCCTCGACGAAATCGCTGAGCAGGCCGTAGTGGGCGCTGCCGACCTCGGCGATGTCCCAATGCTGCTTCAGCGCGCCGCTGGCGTCGTGCGACTGCGAGAGGTCGAACTGCACCGGCGCGTTCATCGCCACGAATTCCGGCAGCGACTGGAACACGCCGCCCGTGAACAGCGTGTACGGGTAACCCGTGTCGCTGCCCGGCACCTTGATGTCCTCGGTGCCGGCCTGGCCCGACAGGCCGTTGGTGTCGGTGCCGAAGCCGAAGCCGAACAACTGGTCGTCGGCCGGCATCCCGGTCGCCTTGGCGATGTCGTACTGCGCCAGCACGTCGCGCATGTCGTTCTTGAACGAGCCCGAGCCGCCGAGGCTCGGGTAGATGAAGCCGCCGTTGCGCAACACGCGCTGGGTCTGCTTGAGCGAGGTGCCGCCGAAGGTGCCGTGCGTCGAGACGATCGGGTAGTGGATCGG
>JAYUGN010000053.1:0-2356 GCA_043767605.1 Gammaproteobacteria bacterium | reverse complement strand
ATTCCGAAGTGCTTGCGCAGCTCAAGGATTGGGGCTTCCCGGTGTCCGCGCTCGCCGAAAACGTGCCGGGCATCGACGGCGCGCAGCGCTACTACGAGAAGATCGGCTCGCGCCGCGAGAAGCTCGGCTTCGACATCGACGGCATCGTGGTGAAGCTCGACAGCCTCGCCGGCCGCGAAGAGCTGGGCGAGGTCTCGCGCGAGCCGCGCTGGGCCATCGCCTACAAGTTCGCGGCGGAGGAGGCGCAGACCGTGGTGCAGAACATCGAGTTCCAGGTGAGCCGCACCGGTTCGCTGAATCCGGTGGCGCGCCTGCTGCCGGTGTTTGTCGGCGGCGCAACGGTGAGCAACGCCACGCTGCACAACCTCGACGAAGTGGCGCGCAAGGACGTGCGTATCGGCGATACGGCGATCATCCGCCGCGCCGGCGACGTGATTCCGGAACTGGTGCGCGTGCTGCCCGAGAAGCGGCCGAAGGATGCAAGGCAGGTGGTGGTGCCGAAGAAATGCCCGGTCTGCGGCGGCAAGGTCGAGCGCGGCGAAGGCGAGATCAACCCGCGCTGCACCAATGGCCTGTCCTGCCTGGCGCAGTTGCAGGGCGCATTGGTCCATTTCGTCAGCCGCCGCGCGATGGACATCGACGGGCTCGGCGAAAAACTGCTGGCGCAGCTGATCGAGCAGAAACGGGTGAAGAGCCCGGCGGACATCTACGGGCTCGAGATGAAGGCGCTGGCCGGGCTCGAGCGGATGGGCGAGAAATCCGCCCAGAACCTGGTGGACGCGATCGCCGCGAGCCGCAAGACCACGTTTGCGCGCTTTCTCCATGCACTGGCCATGCCCGATGCCGGCGAGGCCACCGCGCGCGGCCTGGCGCGGCATTTCGGCACGCTGGAGGCGCTGATCATGGCTGCGAAACTCGACGCGCCGACCGGCGCCGAGCCGAAAGAGAAGGACCGTTATCCGCTGCTGCGCGCGGTGCCGGACGTCGGGCCGATCGTCGCGGCGCGCATCGCCCAGTTTCTCCACGAGCCGCGCAACCTCGAGGTGATCGGGCAACTGGTCGCGCGCCCACCGAAGGGCGCCGGCATCGAGTGGCCCGCGCCGAAGGCAATTGCGGAAGGCGCCCTGACGGGCAAGACATTCGTCCTGACCGGCACCTTGCCCGGCATGGGCCGCGACGAGGCTGGCGCGCTGATCGAGGCGAATGGAGGCAAGATCAGCACTTCGGTCTCGGCCAAGACCGATTACCTGCTGGCCGGCGCGGACGCCGGCTCCAAACTGGCGAAGGCGGAGAAATTGAAGGTGCCGGTGATCGACCTCGCAGCATTAAAAGAATTGATCGGCGCATGAAACGGCTGCTCGCCATCGTCGCGAGCTTCGTCAGGCTCGCCGCGGCTTGCGCTCTGGTGTGGGTGTGCTGGCAGGACTGGCCGGCGGTGCAGGCGCGCGACCGCTTCGAGGAGTTGCCGCCGTACGATGTCGCCGCCGAGGCGCACGCGCTGTTCCAGCAGAACCGCCTGACCGACGCCGAGGTGCTGCTCGACGAGGCGCTGGCGGAGCATCCGGACGACGACCGCCTGAAGGTGATCCGCCAGGGCGTCGAGAACGAGCGCCGTGGCTGGGCGCGCAACCTGCAAATGGGCGTGCAGGGCGCGGTGACCGGCACCGGCAACGATGCCGCCTCGCTGACCGGCGCGGTGGTCGCCGACCTGTTCGTGTTTGGCGACGTGCGCGACCTCGTGATCCAGTCCGGCCACGCGCTGAAGGGCGAGGACACCGACGAGATGATCGTGGCCTTGTCCGCCGGCGGCATCCTGCTGACGGTGGCGCCGGCGGTGGACCTGGGCTCGGCACTGTTGAAGTTCGCGCGGCGCATGGGCGCGCTGAGCGATGCCTTTGCCCACGCCGTGGCCGAGACGGCCAGGCGCGCGGTGAAATCACGCAAGGCTGACGAGCTCTCCGGCATGACGCATGACGTGGCGGAACTGGCCCGGCGCGCGAAGCCCGCGGGCGCCGTGGCGATCCTGAAGCGCATCGACGACCCGAAGCTCTTGCACACGGTGGCGCAGTTTTCGCAGAAACCGGAAGGACTGCGGGCGCTGCTGGTGGATCCCGAGACCACCGTGCGCTGGCTGGGTTCAGGCTGGCCGCATGCCGAGGAATGGCTGCTCAAGGCCTCGCAGAAAGGTCGCGCCGGCCTGCAATACCTCGCCAGCAACAGCTCGCTGATGTTCGGCTTCCACCCGCTGATCGGGCTGGTGAAGGGCCTCTACAAGGGCAACGTGCCCGACCTGCTCGTCCAGCTGGGCTACGCGTACTCGCAGCTGATCCTCGGGCTCGCCGCGGGCTGGGCGGCG
>JAYUGN010000052.1:0-2366 GCA_043767605.1 Gammaproteobacteria bacterium | reverse complement strand
CCAGGTTCACGCGCATGTTGATCGTGTCGCCGGGCTTGAGCGTCGAGGTGCACTCGAGGCAGAACGGGTTCCATTCGCCGTAGTGCGGGAAGTCCGTGATGACTTCCCACACCAGTTCGGCGGGGGCGTCGATCTCGAGGTTGTGGTCGGCACTGAGCATGGCGGGTCCTTACGCGGGCTTGCGCTGGGCGAATTCATCGCGGATCACGCGGCGCAACACCTTGCCCAGCTCGCTGTACGGCAACGCGTCGCGGAACACGATGGCCTGCGGCACGCGAGAGGAGCGCAAGTGCTTCTCGACCAGCTGCTGCAGTTCCGCCGGTGTCACTTGCGCGCCCGGCTTCAGCACGATGACGGCGCCGACACCCTCGCCCCATTGCTCGTCCGGCACCGCCACCACGGCGGCGTCCGACACGGCCGGGTGCGTGATCAGCACGTCCTCGATCTCGCCCGGCGAGATGTTCTCGCCACCGCGCACGATCACGTCGTCCGCGCGGCCGTCGAGGAAGAGATAGCCCTGCGCGTCGAGATAACCGCGGTCGCGCGTGGAGAACCAGCCGTCGGCGTCGAGCGCGCTGCCGGAGGCGCCTTGCTGCGCGAGGTATTCGCCGGACACCTGCGCGCCGCGCACGTACACCAGGCCCGCGACATTGGCGACGACCTTGCCGCCCGCCTCGTCGCGGATCTCGATCTCGACCGCTCCGGTCGGCTTGCCGACCGAGGTCAGGCGCTTCTGCACCGCCGGGTCCTTGCTGTCCGCTGCGGCGCGGTGATCGTCCGGCCCGAGCACGGCGATGGTCGAGCTGGTTTCGGTCAGGCCGTAGGCATTGGTGAAGTCCACTTTCGGCAGCAGGCGCATGGCTTTCTGGATCGTCGCCAGCGGCATCTTGCCGCCGCCGTAGGCGATGGATTTGAGCGCCGGCAGCTTCACGGCCTCGCTGCCGAGCTGGTCCACGATGCGCGAGAGCATGGTCGGCACGAGGAAAGCGTTGCTCACGCGCTCCGCGCCGCAGGCCGCGAGCCAGGCCCTGGGCTCGAAGCCCTCGAGCTGCACGCTGCGCCGGCAGGCGTAGGTCGAGCTCAGCACCGAGGAGATTCCGGCGATGTGGTACGGCGGCACGGCGACGAGGATCGCATCGTCCTCGGCGGCCGCGGCAAACTCCACGGTGCCGACGATGTACGACATCAGGTTTTCATGCCGCAGGATCGCGGCCTTCGGCTTGCCGGTGGTACCGCTGGTGAAGAGCTGCACGGCGACCGCGCGCGGATCCTCAGGCGCCGACACCGCTTCCGTCGGCACCATCATCGAGAGGAATATCTCGCGCGGCACGCACAGCACGTCAGGGCGCGGGTCCACGAGCTTGCCGTAGGCCGGGCCCACGATCAGCAACGCCGGCGCAACGCGGCCGATCAGTTCGTTGATCTCGGGCCGCGTCAGGCGGTAGTTCAGCGGCACGTAGGGCACGCCCGCGTAGGCGGCGCCGAAGAGCGCGACCGGCGCGGCCAGGCTGTTCACGTCGAGCAGCGCCACGTACTGCGCGCCGCTGGCCTTGATGCGCACCGCCGCGGCCTGCGCCGCATCGCGCAGCTGCGCGTAGGTGTAGCGCGAATCGCCGGCGACGACCGCGACGCGCTCGCCGAACGCTTCGGCGGCCATATCGAGGATCATCGCGATATTCATGTCAGTCGGAACTCGGCAGCTGCTTGGCCTGCTTCACCTCGAGCGGCGTGCCGTTGAGCGAGAGCGAGCCCTTGCCGCCCTTGGTGCACAGCAGCTCCAGGGATTCGTCCGCGTTGACGTAGCGCTTGCCGATCAGCGAATCGCCCGCGTGCGCGCCATCAAGCGCGACACCCGCCGGCGCCGCCGCCGTCGGCGCGATCATCACGGCGCCGCCGCACGCGAGCTCGTGTTCGCCGGCCGGCGCCTTGATCACCATCACCTGCGTGTCGCACACGGCGCTCTTGAATCGCGAGCCTGCCTTCAATGCCATACCCATCGTAAAAATCCCTCGTCTAGTTCGCGGTGACCGATCGTGCCCAGAGCGCGAGCGCATCGAACAGGCCCGAGCGCGCGGCAAAGAGAAAATGACTGTGCCCGGCCTGCGGCATCACGTGGAGCGTCACGGCCGGGCTGCGCGTGAAAGCCTTCGGCGCCTCGAGCGGCGGGCCGGCCATGTCGAGCTCGCCCAGGCCGACAAACACGGGCACGTCGATGCGCGAGGCTTCCGGTGCGACATTGCCCGGCAGCATGGAGAGGACGGCCGGCACCGGCAGCAGGCGCTCGCGCGCCGCCTTGATCGCCTGGATGCCGGCCGGATCGGCGTGCAGCCCGGCATAAAGCTGCGAGCCGTCGGACGACTTGCCGA
>JAYUGN010000051.1:0-7014 GCA_043767605.1 Gammaproteobacteria bacterium | reverse complement strand
TCAACAACGCACGCGCAGCGATCGAGTGCGCCACCGCGCTGCAATTGCAGTTCCTCCGCCGCAACGCCGCCGAACCGCCCGAGCGGCAACTGCGGCTGCGCATCGGCATCCATGTCGGCGACATCGAGCGCGGGCCCAAGCGCGTGTTCGGCGACGGCGTCAATGTCGCCGCGCGCCTCGAACCGCTCGCGCCGCGCGGCGGCGTGATGGCCAGCGCCGAGGCCGTCGCCCAGCTGCACGGCCCGCTGCGCGCGTGCTTCGCCTCGCAGGGCTTCAAGGAACTCAAGAACATCGCCGAGCCGCATGAAGTCTTTGCGCTCCAGGAAAGCGGGCTCGAAGCGGCGGTGGCCCACGTACCCGCGCCGAATGCGCTTCGCATCGTCGCGCGCAAGTACGGCCGCGCGGCGATGGCCGGCATTGCGGTGCTCGCGCTGACCGGCGCCGGCGTCTTCGCGTGGCACAGCGGGGCTTTCGAATCGGGCGAAGACGCCAGCATCGCGGTGCTGCCGCTCGAGAACTTGTCCAGCGACGCCGGCAGCGCCGACTTCGTCGCGGGCCTGCACGACAGCCTGCTGACCGAAGTCGGCACCATGCCGCAACTGAAAGTGATCTCGCGCACCTCCGTCATGCGCTATGCACACAACCCGCCACCGGTGCCGGAAATCGCGCGGGCGCTGAAGGTCGGCTACATCCTCGAGGGCAGCGTGCAGCGCAGCGCGCGCCGCGTGCGCATCAACGTGCAGCTGATCCGCGCGCGCACCGACCAGCACATCTGGGCCAAGACCTACGACCGCGATGCGGCGGACCTCTTCGACGTGCAGTCGCAGATCGCGCGCGAGATCGCACGCTCCACGCAGGGTCGCGTGGCGCTCGACGCCGCGCCCGCGTCGAAGCGACCGACGACGAGCGTGGACGCCTACGACTACTACCTGCGCGCCATCGCGCTCGAGGACAATGACCCCAAGCTGGGCCGCGAACCGGCCACGGCGCAGATCGCCCTGCTCGAGCAGGCCGTCGCGCTCGACCCGAACTTCGCCCTCGCCTGGGCCGCGCTTGCCCGTTACAGCATCTGGAGCGCGAACTGGGCGGCGTACTCAGATCCCGCACGCTACGAATCGTTCCTGCAGGCCGCAGACACGAGCGCCCTCAAGGCTAAAGCCATTGCGCTGGCACCCCGGCTGCCGGAGTCACTGCTCGCGGACGGCCTCGTCGCCTACTGGAAAGGCGAGGATAAGGCGCGCGTCGCCGAATATTTCGAGGAGGCGCTGGCGGCGCGGCCGGGCTATCCCGCAGCGCTGTTCTGGGTTGCCGGCGTTTATGACCGCATGGGCCAGCAGGACAAGAGCGCGGCTGCACTACAGGCACTCAAAAGCATCGATCCGTACAACGAGCGCGTCTATACGCTACTCGCCCAACAGTTATTGAACCGGCGCCAATACCCGGCGCTGGCGCGAACCTACTTGGAATGGCGCGCCATCAGCGAGACGCCGGACTTCGTGGATTTCTGGGCGAGCGAAGTGCCGTTCCTCGCCGAGGGCGATCTGGCGCCACGCAAGGCGCTGCTGGCGCGGGACGGCCTGAAAGGCGTGACGCAGGACGACCTGGATAACGCGCGCTGGCAACTTGCAATGTATGAAAGGCGGTTCGGCGATGCGGCGCGAGTATTCCGGGCGGGCGCCGACGCCTTCATGGCCGGGCGCGCCGAAGATTTCATGCCCGCTCTCCAGACGGGTGTGGCGCTAGGTGCCGGTGGCGATGCGCCCGCCGCGCGCCCTTACCTGGAACGCGCCCGCGACCACCTGCGCGAGATGAACCGGCGCATGCCGGGCAACGGTTTCACGCTCGGGCAACTTGCCGCGGCGGCGCGCGCGCTGGATGACGGACCGGCCGGCCTGCAGCACGCCAAGGAAGCCGTTGACGCGACGGAACCCAAGCCCGGCACGCCACCGGGGCCGGGTTACTACCATGCGGTGCTGACTTACGCGAACGCGCTAGGGCGGTTCGGGCACAAGGCGGAGTCCCTCGATCGGCTGGGCTGGCTGTTGCAACAGCCCTCCGATGTGCACGCCCACGCGGTGCTGGCCGACCCCGAATGGTTGCCGATGAACCAGGACGCGGATTTCCGCGCCCTGCTCGTGCCCCCGAAAAACTAACGCTTCAGCTTCTTTTTTTCCAGCCTTTTCAGTCTTTTCTTCAGGTCCCGATCGACCTGCTCAATCGCCCGCAGGCCGCGGCGCAGTTCGGCTTTGACGACACCTGTCACTTTGAGCATGCGCTTGATCGGGCCGGGCCCGAGCGGCGGCACCGCCGCGATCATCTTCTTCAGCGTGTCGATATCCAGAAGTGTCATGACTTGCCTCCCATGCCGCGATCTTGCGGCTTCCCGGCATGGTAGCTCAGAACGCTGCGATCCCCGTCTGCGTCCGTCCAAGGATCAGCACGTGGATGTCATGCGTGCCCTCAAAGGTGTTGACCGTCTCGAGGTTCATGACCTACTGGATCACAAGCCGATACCAGATCCATGAAAAGCGAAAGCTTTCTAGTAAAAATATTTCTAGTAAGAAATTACCTCTCTGGATCAATTCGGAGCGGTGCTAAGGTGAATTGTCGCTTTGCGGCAACAACCATTCACTACCTACGTTTGAGGAGAATATTTAGTGCGCACGAAGATGCTGATGATCGCCATGCTACTTGCCGTTCCTTTCTGCACTGACGCCCTCGCGTCGATGCCCCTCCCTCCGAAGCCCAGACTGTCGACGCCGCCTGACGACGCCGTTGCATATCAGAGCGAACTCTTCGCATGGGCGCTCTCAATGGTTGGCGGCTAACACGCAGCCCACCCCAACCTGCTCGGTTGGGGTGGGCGCTTTCGCTCAGAACGCGGCAATCCCCGTCCGCGCTCGACCGAACACGATTCAGCGACGTTGCTTGACCAATTCCCGATGCGTACCGGTGCGGTACAGGATCACGCGCCGGCCGCGTCGCCGGAGATCGCGGACGAAACTCGCCCGCGCTACGACCTCGATGCGCGGCGCGGGATGCTGCTGAGCCATTCCGCGAATTCTTCGCGCGAACGAAACACCTTGTCACGCTTCGACGGACTCTGGCCGAGTGCGCGACGGGTCGAGGCGCTTGGCTCTCCACGAGCACCCTCTTCAACAATTCTCTCCAGCGCGTAGCGAATCGCAGCCTGCGCCGTGCGCTTGCCGCTCGCGCGCTTGGCCCGTTCGATCAATTCGTAGGAGAAATGAATCGCTGGATTGTTCACGTGTGCAGTTTAACCCCACTGCCTAGAACGCCGCGATCCCCGTCTGCGCCCGGCCGAGGATCAGCGCGTGGATATCGTGCGTGCCCTCGTAGGTGTTCACGGTCTCGAGGTTCAGCAGGTGCCGGATCACGTGGTACTCGTCCACGATGCCGTTGCCGCCGTGTATGTCGCGCGCGGCGCGCGCGATGTCCAGCGCCTTGCCGGCGTTGTTGCGCTTCATCAGCGAGACCATCTCCGGTGTCGCCTTGCCCTCGTCGAACAGCCGGCCGAGCCGCAGCGCCGCATGCAGGCCGAGCGTGATCTCGGTCTGCATGTCCACCAGTTTTTTCTGGATCAGCTGGTTCGCCGCGAGCGGCTTGCCGAACTGTTTGCGGCCCAGCGCGTAGTCGCGCGCGGCCTGCCAGCAGAACTCGGCGGCGCCCATCGCGCCCCAGGCGATGCCGTGGCGCGCCTTGTTCAGGCAGCCGAAGGGCCCTTTAAGCCCCTCGACGCCCGGCAGGCGGTTGTCGTCGGGTACCGCCACTTCATCCATCGCGATCTGGCCGGTGATCGAGGCACGCATGCTGAACTTGCCCTCGATGGTCGGCGTCGTCAGGCCCTTCATGCCGCGCTCGAGCAGGAAGCCGCGGATCACGCCTGACCCGGACCCCGATCCGGGGTCGGCCTCGTCCTTCGCCCACACCACCATGACGTCGGCGACTGGCGCGTGCGTGATCCAGGTCTTCGAGCCTGAGAGGCTCCAGCCCGTTTTCGTCTTCTTCGCGCGCGTGCGCATGCCGGCCGGGTCGGAGCCGAAATCCGGCTCGGTAAGGCCGAAGCAGCCGGTGATCTCGCCGCTGGCGAGCCGGGGCAGCCATTTCTTTTTCTGCGCCTCGCTGCCGTAGGCGTGGATCGGGTACATCACCAGGCTCGACTGCACCGACAGCGCCGAGCGGTAGCCGGAATCCACGCGCTCGATCTCGCGCGCGACCAGGCCGTACATCACGTGGCTGCCGCCGGGGCAGCCGTAACCCTCGAGCGTGAGCCCCAGGAAACCCTGGTGGCCGAACTCGCGCAGCAATTTCGCGTCGTACTTCTCCTCGCGGAACGCCTCGCGCACGCGCGGCAGCAATTTCTCCTGCGCATATTTGCGGGCGGCGTCGCGCACGGCGATCTCGTCGTCGCTCAGCAGGGCGTCGAGGAGTAGCGGATCCTGCCAGTCAAATTTTGGTTTCATCAGTCATTCCCGCGAAAGCGGGTATCCCCCTCCCCTTGGGGAGGGTAGGGTGGGAAAATGTACCCCGCTTTCGCGGGGACGAAATGACTTCGTCATTTCGTCTTGAAGGTGAAGACGCCGTCCCACTTCTCGCCGGGCGGGTTCTTGCGGTAGTACGCGATGCGCTCCATGAACAGCTCGTACACGCGGTGCGGGTTGGGGCCGCGCGACAGCGAGAAAAACTCGGCCTCGGAATCCTCCCATTTCTGCTCGCGGTAGAGCTTCAGCGCACCGCGATGGCGCGCCAGGTCCTGGCGCAGGTCGGGATTCAGCGCGTCCTTGGGCCCCATCGGCTCGAAGATCGACACCGGCACTTCCTTGCCGGCGACGCGCACCTGGTCGAGTTCGCGGTAGGACCAGTCCGGCGGGCCGGCGTTGCGCGTGAACTCGGTGCAGATCACCGCCACGCCGTACTCCTTGGTCAGGCCCTCGACGCGCGAGCCCAGGTTCACCGGGTCGCCCATCACCGTGTAGGCCTTGCGGAACTCCGAGCCCATGTCGCCGACTCGCATGTTGCCGCTCGACAGGCCCACGCCGATCCTGAGCTGGGGCCAGCCGCGCTTGACGAAGGACTCGTTCAGCACCTCGATGGCCTTGGGCAGTTCGATCGCCGCTTCCAGCGCATGGCGCGCGTGCTCGGGATCGTCCAGCGGCGCGCCCCAGAACGCCATGATCGCGTCGCCCATGTACTTGTCGATGGTGCCGCGGTGCTTCTGGATCACCTTGGTCAGCGGCGTCAGGAAGTTGTTCATGAGCTCCGACAGTTCCTGCGGCTTGTCCTTGAACTGCTCCGAGATGGTGGTGAAGCCGCGCACATCCGAGAACAGCACGGTCATATCCTTGGACTTGCCCGCCATGGTGAACGACTCGGGGTTGGCGGCCATCTCGGCCACGCGCTCGGCCGGCACGTACTCGCCGAAGCGCTTGGTGATGTCGCGCGAACGGCGCGTCTCGATGAGGTAGCCGTACAGCAACTGCGCGATGTAGACGGCGATGGTGAACACCAGCGGCACGCCCATCGGCATCACGACGTGGTTGTTCCAGACCACGAAGGCCAGGCCCGTGATGATGATCAGGATGCCGACGGTGACCGTGGCAGTGCCCACCGGCGAAAGCTTGGGGAACGATAGCGCCAGCACGATGCCGATCAGCAGCAGCAGCACGGTTTCCATGCCCGAGTAGTACGGCGCGCGGTGCTGGATGCTCTGGTCGAGCAGGCCCGAGATGATGTTGGCGTGGACCTCGACGCCCGGGTAGGCCTGGCCCACCGGCGTGTTGCGCAGGTCCTTGAGGCCGGTGGCCGTGGTGCCCACGAGCACGATGGCGTCGGCCAGCACTTTCTGGTCCGCGGTTGCGCGCAGCACGTCCGCCACCGATACGTACGGGAAGCTGCCATTGCGGCCGCGGTACGGCGTCATCACCGCCACCTGCTCATCCACCGGCGCGTAGGTCTGGCCCAGCCGCACCCGCTCGAGGTTCAGCGAGGTCATCTGGTCGGGCGGCTCGAACTCGAGCTGCACCGCCGGATCGCCGAGCGCGGCGCGCGCGATCGCCAGCGCCAGCGAGGGATAGACCTGGTCCTGGAATTTCTGGACCAGTGGCACGCGCCGGATCACGCCGTCGCTATCCAGCGTCGGCAGGTCGAAAAATCCGCAATAAGGCGTAGCGTTCTGCAGCACGGCCAGGTCGCCGATGAAGCTGGTCTGCGTGACGATCTGGACCGCCGCCAGCTTCGAGGTTTCCAGCTTGCCGAACAGCGGCGCGCAGAGCGTGCCCGTGCTGATCACGTCCTTGGCCAGCTCGCCCTCCGAGCGGAACGCGTAGCCGAGCACAACCTTCCGGCCCTGGATCGCCTCGGCGAAGACCTTGTCGGTGTCGAGCGATGCCGTGATCTCGGGAATGCGCTCGCGGAAGCCCGGCAGGTCGGCGAGCGGGCCGGCGGAAAGCTTCTCCAGCATCGTGCGGCTGGCATCGCGGTCCGATTCAGCGAACACGATGTCGAAGCCCACGGCGCGCACGTGGTAGGTGTCGAACAGCTGGCGGACCAGCGCCGCCCACTTGTCCTTCGGCAGCGGCCAGCCATAGGCCGCCAGGGTTTTTTCATCCAGGTCCACCACGACGATGCGCGGGTCGACGCGGTTGGGCATCGTCAGCAGGATGCGGCTGTCGTAGCTGACGTTCTCGAGCGTCTCCAGCAGGCTCGAGTGGACCACGCCGGCGGTGTGCAGCAGGAATATCGCGAAGACGGCGGCGCTGATCGCCAGCCGCACCAGCATGCGTTGCGTCGCCGCGGTCATCCGCGCTCCCCTCGTAGCCGAGCCGGCACGTTACTATGCGGCGTGGCCATTTCACAGACCTCGATGCTGGATTCGGCGCAGCGCGCCGGCGCCGCGCTATACGAGCGCCATGGGCGTTTCCTGCCCGGGCTGGCGGCCGCGCTGTTCGTGATCCTGCTGGGCCGCGCGCTCGCCGACCTGGTCTGGGCGCTGGT
>JAYUGN010000050.1:0-7046 GCA_043767605.1 Gammaproteobacteria bacterium | reverse complement strand
CCTTGGTGCCCTCGGCGTAGGCCTTGTGCGTGAAGCTCATGTTCATCTGCGTCTTGTCGCGCGTGACCGGCACCGAGTAGCTCACCATGTGGGCGGTGATGCCGTCCTTGGTGAAGTCGAACACGTTGAGGCCGGGGCCGTGGCTGCGGCCGACGATGTAGCCGGAGGCCATGTTCACGTTGAACACGTGCTTGTCGAAGGTGACTTCGGCCGGCGGGATCACCGGCGAGCCGTGCAGGAACTTCAGGTGCGCGAAGTCCACGCCGTTCTCGGCGATCTCCTGCACGCAGGTGTTGGCGGTCCAGCTGCCGCGGCGCGGCTTCACGAAGCCGGGCTCGGTCATGTGCGGGATCTCGGGCAGCTCCCACTGCGGCGGCTCGCAGGCCGGGTGGAACCAGCTCCAGATCATTCCGTAGCGTTCGACCGTGGGCAGCATGCGCAGGATCGGCTGCAGTTTCGTGATCGGCGGCGTGCGCGTGCCGTAGGGCACCTTGGTGCACCAGCCTTCGGTGTTGTATTCCCAGTGGTGGAAGGGGCAGCGCAGCGCCTCGCCGCAGACCTTGCCGCCGTGGCCGATGTGGGCGCCGAGGTGCGCGCAGTACGGGTCGGACACACCGGGCCTGCCGGATTCGGTGCGGAACAGCACCCATTCCTGGTCGAGGATATTGATGTTGCGCAGCTCGCCGGCCTTCAGGTTCTCGACGTAGTCGACGAAGTACCAGCCGACCGGCACGGGGAACGGGCAGCGTTCCATCGTCTTGGACTCGAGCAGGATCTTCAGGTTGATCGGGCTGGCTTGGGGATTCGCGCTCATCTCACTCTCCACAGAAGGCGGCCGCGGGGCGTACCCGCGTGAGGCCAGAATGCCGAAACCGGCCCGGCACCGCGTAGTCAATTCGGACGATGCCTGCACCGCCGATATCTGTGAAAAAACGTCCTGCAACGCTGCGGCCCAGCAGCGATGGAGGAGAGTTCCCGTGCAGATGCAAGCGCAGCGCCAGAACAGTGCGAGCGGCACCCCGGTCACCCCCGAAGTCCTGGTGCAGCGGGCGCGAGAGCTCGTGCCGGTGCTCGCCGGCCGAGCGAAGCAGGCGGAGGAAGCGCGCATGGTCCCGAAGGAAACCGTCGCCGACATGAAGGCCGCGGGCCTGTTCGACGTGCTCAAGCCGAAGAAGTACGGCGGCTACGAGATGGATCCGCAGGTGTTCTACGACGTCTGCATGACGCTGGCCGAGGGCTGCATGTCCACGGCGTGGATCTACGGCGTCATCGGCGTGCACAACTGGCAGATCGCGCTGTTCGATCCGCGCGCCGCGGCGGATGTCTGGGGCAAGGACACCTCGGTGCTGATCGCCTCGACCTACATGCCCAAGGGCCAGGTCACGCCGGTCGAGGGCGGCTTCAGGTTTTCCGGCCGCTGGGGTTTTTCCAGCGGCATCGACCACTGCGACTGGGTGTTCCTCGGTGGCCTGATCTTCAACAAGGATCCGAAGGTGCCGCCCGAGTACCGCACGTTCCTCCTGCCGAAGTCCGACTACGAAGTCGTGGACACCTGGCACGTGATGGGCCTGAAGGCCACCGGCTCCAAGGACATCGTTGTGAAGGATGTCTTCGTGCCCGAGTACCGCACGCACAAGGCGCAGGACGGTTTCCTCGGCACCAACCCGGGCCGCGAGACCTTCACCGCGCCGCTGTACAAGCTGCCGTTCGGCCAGATCTTCGTGCGCGCGGTGTCGAGCGCCGCGATCGGCGCGCTCGCCGGCGCCGTCGGCGCGTTCCGCGACTGGGGCAAGGCCTGGATGAGCAACATGGGCGTGAAGACTTCCGACCAGGGGCCGGCGCAAATGGCGGTGGCCGACGCGCTGGTCGCGGTGGATGAAATGAAGCTCGTGCTGAACCGCAACTTCGAGGTGCTGATGGAAGCGGCGCGCAGCGGCAAGCAGGTGGATATCGACCGGCGCCTGCAGTACCGCTACCAGGCGGCGCAGGTGGTCGAGCGCTGCGCCAGGCACGCCTACCAGGTGCTGTCGGCCTGCGGCGGGCGCGGCATCTTCAACGACTTCCCGGTGGTGCGGCACTTCCTCGACATCCACGCAGCGCGCGCGCACTACGCCAACAACCCCGACCTGTTCGGCAAGAACTTCGGCGGCGTGATGCTGGGGCGCGACAACACCGACTTCTTCATCTGATGGATCAACGCTTCGAAGTGGTGGTGGTGGGCTCCGGCGCCGGCGGCATGACGGCGGCGTTGTGCGCGGCGCAGGCTGGCATGTCGGTGGTGGTGCTCGAGAAGACCGAGGTCTACGGCGGCACCAGCGCGGTGTCCGGCGGCGGCATCTGGATTCCCTGCAATGACCAGATGGCGGCGGCCGGCGTGCCGGATTCCTTCGAGGAGGCGCTGACTTACCTCAAGCACCTGACGCGCGGCGAAGTGCCGCAAGCGCGGCTCGAGGCCTACATCCGCAGTGCACCCGAGATGGTGCGCGCGCTCGACAAGAATCACGGCGTGAAGTTCGAGTCGGTGGCGAAGTACCCGGATTATTTCCCGGACCAGCCCGGCGGCAAGCCGGGCGCGCGCACGATGCAGCCCGCGGCCTTCGACGCCGCGAAGCTCGGCGATGAATTCGAGCGCCAGCGCGAGCCCTACAAGGGCACGCTGGTGCTGGGCCGCATGGCCATGGACCAGGTCGAGGCGCACACGTTGTTCGGGCGCGCCAAGGGCTGGGGCTGGCTGATCTTCAAGATGATGCTGCGCTACTGGTTCGATTTCGCCTGGCGCCGCAAGACCTGGCGTGACCGCCGGCAAGTGCTGGGGCAGGGGCTCGTTTCGCAACTGCGCTACGCGCTGCTGCAGAAAAAAGTGCCGCTGCTGCTCAACACCTCGCTCGAGTCGCTGATCGTGGAGAACGACCGCGTCGTCGGCGTGGTGGTGAAGCAGGACGGCCCAAACGGCAAGAGCAAGCGCATCCTCGCGCGCCGCGGCGTGGTGCTCGCGGCCGGCGGCTTCGAATCCAATCCGCAGATGCGCGAGCAATACCTGCCCAAGCCGACGCAGGTGGCATGGACCGCAACGCCCGGCATGAACACCGGCGATGCAATCCGCGCGGGCTTGAAGCTCGGCGCGGCGACGAAGTTCATGAACCTGGTCTGGGGCACGCCGACGGTCGTGATCCCCGGCAATCCGATCGCCTCGGCGCTGTTCGTCGAGCGCTCGCTGCCGGGCTGCGTGATGGTGAACGCGCAGGGCAAGCGCTTCGTGAATGAAGCCGCGCCGTACACCGAGGCGGTCAACGCGATTTACGAGGACCATGCAAAGACAGGCGGCACGATCCCTAGCTTCCTGGTGTTCGACGGCCGCTTCCGCAAGAACTATCCCGCGGGCCCGCTGCTGCCGGCGAGCTTCGTGCCGGATTCCAAGTTGCCGCGCAACTGGCTCGGCACGGTCTATTACAAGGCCGACACGCTCGAGGCGCTCGCCGCGCAGATCAAGGTGGATGCGAAGGGCCTGGCCGACACCGTGGCGAAGATCAATCGCTACTCGGTGGACGGCAAGGATCCCGAGTTCGGCAAGGGCAACAACGCCTTCGACCGCTACTACGCCGATCCCAAGATCGGGCCGAATCCCTGCCTCGCGCCGCTTGTCGAGGGGCCGTACTACGCCATGGCGCTGTATCCGGGCGAGATCGGCACCAAGGGCGGCCTGGTCGCGGACGAGCATGCGCGCGTGCTGCGCGAGGACGGCAGCGTGATTGAAGGCCTCTACGCAGTGGGCAACTGCTCAGCCGCGTTGATGGGCCGCACGTATGCAGGCCCGGGCGCGACGCTCGGCCCGGCGATGACGTTTGCCTACGTGGCGGTGAAGGACATCGACCGCGGCCGCATGACTGAAACCCAGGTCGCCTTCGCGGCGTGAGCGATCTCCGTCCTGCCCGCGAAGGCGGGCATCCAGAACCGCAGCCTGCGACGTCCGGGCTGTCGCGAATTGCAATGCTGCTGATTGCGACGCTGATCGTCGTCCCGGTCCTGGCGTTCAAGTTCGACCCGCCGCTGACGCCGCACCAGGTCGCGCTGCTCAAGGACATCGTGCTGCTGATGCTCGGCGTCGGGGGCGTGTGCTTCATCGTCGGCGAGATCACCGGCAATGTCAGCCAGGTGGACAAGCTCTGGAGCATCGTGCCCTTCGTGTACTGCTGGGTGCTCACCGCAAAAGCGGGGTTTGACCCGCGCATGGTGCTGATGTCGGTGTGCGCGACGATCTGGGGCGCGCGGCTCACCTACAACTTCTCGCGCCACGGCGGTTACAGCTGGAAATTCTGGACGGGCGCCGAGGACTACCGCTGGAACCACGTGCGCGCCAAGCCCGAGCTGCAAGGCCCCGTGCGCTGGCGCGTGTTCCATCTTGGCTTTATCTGCCTGTACCAGAACGCGTTGCTGCTGCTAATGGTGCTGCCGATCCTGATGGCAGTGGACGCGCCAAATCCGCCGGGCCTTGCCGATGGGGCGATCGCCGCGCTCTACGTTGGGCTCGTGGTCTTCGAGACGATCGCCGACCAGCAGCAGTGGAATTACCAGACCGAGAAAAAACGCCAGCGCGCGGCCGGCACGCTCGAGGGCCGCTACGCGCGCGGCTTCATCGCCGAAGGCCTGTGGTCGCGCTCGCGCCATCCGAATTATTTCGCCGAGCAATCCCTCTGGCTCGTGTTCTTCCTGTTCAGCGTCGCCGCCACCGGGCGCTTCAACTGGACCGTCGCCGGCTGCCTGCTGCTGATGCTGCTGTTCCAGGGCAGCGCTAACTTGAAGGAAAGCATCTGCACCGCGAAGTATCCGGACTACCCCGACTACCTGAAGCGCACGCCGCGCTTCCTGCCTGTAGGAGCGGCCCATGGCCGCGACTGATATGAGATTGCAGGGCAAGGTCGCACTCGTCACCGGCGCCGGCTCGGGCGTGGGGCAGGGCATTGCCTATGCGCTCGCGGCCGAGGGCGCCGTGATCGCGGCGCTGGGCCGCACGCTGAAGAAAGTGGAAGTCACCACCGCGGAGATCGTGAAGCGCGGCGGCAAGGCCATGGCGCTGGTCTGCGACGTGAAGGACGCCGCCTGCCTCGAGGCCGCGGTGGCCGAAGTCGTCGCCAAGCTTGGCGGCATCCACATCCTGATCAACGATGCGCAGGAAGTGCCGCTGGGCCCGCTGATGGCGGTGACCGACAAGGCTTTCACGGCCGGTTGGGAATCCGGGCCGCTGGCCACGTTCCGCCTGATGAAGCTGTGCCAGCCGCATCTGGCCAGGAGCGGCGGCAGTATCGTCAATCTCGCCAGCTCTGCGGCCAAGCGCTGGGACGCGAGCGGCTACGGCGCCTACGGCGCAGTGAAGGAAGCGATCCGCCAGCTCACGCGCGCGGCGGCTGCCGAGTGGGCGAAGGACGGCATCCGCACCAACGTGATCCTGCCGCTGGCCAATTCACCGGGCATGCAGTGGTGGGTGCGCGAGCGGCCCGAGGAAGCCAGGGCCTTCATCGCCACCGTGCCGATGCAGCGTCTCGGCGACTGTGAGAGCGACGTCGGGCGTTTCGTGGCGACGCTGTGCTCGGAAGATTGCCGCTACATCAACGGCCAGAGCATCGGCGTGGATGGCGGCCAGGCGTTCCTGGGCTAGTCCCCTCTCCCGCTTGCGGGAGAGGGTCAGGGTGAGGGGTTTGTTAGTGCCGGTAGCCGACCACGCGCACCTTGAAATCAGTGGACGGTCCCGGCGTCGGCGCAGTCTTGGTTTTCAGCACGTAATCCGGCGAGGGCAGCGCGAGGTCGAGGCGGTAGAACAGCCGCGCCATCGAGAGCAGCAACTGCACTTCCGCGAGGCTCTTGCCCAGGCAGGTGTGCGGGCCGCGGCCGTAGGGTGAGTACGCACCCGGCTTCATGTGCTCCGCGCGTTCCTTGCTGTAGCGGCCCGGGTCGAACTTCTCAGGGTCCGGATAGAACTCGGCCATGAAGTGCGGCACGGCCGTGGCCATGTACAGCATCTCGCCCTCGTGGACCTGGTGGCCCTCGAACACGAAGTCCTTGGTCGCCGTGCGCATCTGCGCCACCGCGATCGGGTACAGGCGCATCGTTTCCATGATCGCGCCGTTGAGGATGGGCATTTTCTTCAGGTCTTCATCGGCCAGCGTGCCGCTGGCGAACACGGCGTCCACTTCGGCCTGCACGGCCTTCAGCACCTCGGGGTGCTTCACCACCGTGTAAACGCAGGCGGCGGTAGTGTTGGCGACGGTGTCGAGGCCGGCGACGTAGGGGCCGGTGAGCACGAGGATCAAATCGCGCTCGGGCATCACGTTCGGGGTCTTGTCGTGCGCCTCCATGATGTCGTCCACCAGCGTGCGCGGCGCGCCCTCGGCCGCCGGGCCCCTGGCGCGGTACTGCGCGATCATCTTGCGGCCCAGTTCGAACACGCGCGCCTTGGCCTTGCGGTATTCCGGCGCGAGCAGGTAGAACTTCGGGCGCTGGCGCGTGACCAGCACGTTGAGGATGTAGAGGATCGTGGTGCGGATGTCGGTCACGTACTCGAGCGGCGCCGCGCCGGTGAGGATCGTGCCGAGCTGGTCGGTGACCATGAACTGCATCGCGCGGACCACCGGCACCTGCGCGCCGGCCGGCCAGTCGCGCTCGATCGAGCCGTCGGTGATCTTCACCAGTTCGTTGTAGCGGCCCTTGATGGATTCCTTCGAGTAGCCGTGGCGCAGGACGTCGCGCAGTTCCTTGTGGCTCTCGCCGTCCTCGCCCGTGAGCACGCGCGAGGCGCCGTACTCGTCCACCAGGCCCTTCCAGAATTCCTTGGAGCGCAGGTTCTCCTTGCCCTCGCGCGTGCCCATGAAATGCGCGGCCTCGGGGCCGGCCAGCACGGTGTACTTGTGGCCGAACAGGTTCACGCGGAACACCGAGCCGAACTTGCGATAGCAGTCGGTGAAGAAGCGCGCCGGGTCCTTGGCCATCGGGAACAGGCTGCCCACGATGGGCGGCGCAGGCACCAGCGGGGTTTCGCGCAGGGGCAGGGTTGC
>JAYUGN010000049.1:0-2394 GCA_043767605.1 Gammaproteobacteria bacterium | reverse complement strand
CGCCGGTGGCGGATTCCGCGACCTGGTTGGCGTGGTAGGTCAGCTTCACCAGCAGGTCGGAACTGCGGTTGCGGTCGTGGTAGGACACCGGCAGGCGCAGCATGTGCCTGAAGATGTCGCCGCGCATGTTCGCGACCACGCTCTGCGAGACCCAGGCCATGCCGTAGGTGTAGGTGAAGTAGCCGGCGCCGCGCAGCACGAACAGGCCGATGATCGCGTACGGCACGATCCGCATGAGGGTGGTGTCGTGCTTGATGAAGCTGCCGTCGGTCAGCGGCTGGATCAGGCGGATGAAGGCGACGTCCACCGAGGCGAACGTGGCCATGCCGAGCACGGCGAGGATGAACACGCGCCAGTACGGCATCGAGTATCCGAGCAGGCGGCGGTACACCGCCCAATTCGATTGTTCTGGCATCGGCAGCACTATAAGAGAAAACCGGGGTCAGACCCCGATATAGGCGAAAATGGTGGTCTGTCCCCCATTGATCGTGGAGCGCGCCGTGGCCAAGACGCTGTTCGAGAAAATCATCGACAAGGAAATCCCGGCGAGCATCGTGCACGAGGATGCGCACTGCGTGGCCTTCAAGGATGTCAATCCCGGTGCGCCGGTCCACATCCTGCTGGTGCCGCGCAAGCCGATGCCGCGCCTGCAGGACGCCACCGCGGAGGATCAGGCCCTGCTCGGCCACCTGATGCTTACTGCGCCGAAGATCGCGGCGGCGCACGGCTGCGGGGATGCGTTCCGGCTGGTCGTGAACAACGGCGCCGATGCCGGGCAGTCGGTGTTTCACCTGCACCTGCACCTCCTGGGCGGGAGGCCGATGAAGTGGCCGCCGGGGTGAACGCAGGCTTGGCTGTGAGATACGTAGGCTGGGCTGAGCCGCGGTAGCGGCAAAACCCAGCTGCGGATGCTGGGCTTCGCGGCGCGCAGTCCAGCCTACGGGGACGCCGGCAAAAGCTGCATCGGCGGCACCAGCCGCTGCGGGTCCACGCGTGACTCGAACCAGCTGACGCGCCAGTCCAGGTGCGGGCCGGTCGCGCGGCCGGTCATGCCGGACTCGGCGATGACCTCGCCCTGCGCAACGACCTGCCCTTCTTTCACGCGCAGCTTCGACAAGTGCAGGAACGCGGACGTGAGCCCGTGGCCGTGGTCGATCATCAGCGTGCCGCCGGTGTAATACATGTCGGGCGCGGCGAGCGTGACCACGCCGGCCGCGGGCGCACGCACCTCGGTGCCGGTGGGTACCGCCACATCCACTCCGTAATGCGGCTGCTTGGCCACGCCATTGAGAATCCGCTGGCTGCCGTACACGCCCGAGATGCGGCCAGTCGCCGGCCAGATGAAGGGCTGCAGGAAATCGCTGCGCTCGGTGTCGTGCATGCGCGCCGCGAACGACTGCCGCTGCTCGTCCTTGATCCGCGCCAACGCCTCGGGCGGCGGATTGACCTGCCCCGGCGGCAGGCCTTCGATCTTCTGGATGTCGTACGTGCGCGCAGCGATGTCGAACTCGCGGCGCTCTTTCTTGCCGCCCGGCGGCGTGAACTCGATGCCCACGCGCGCGGCGGCGTCACGGTCCAGGCCGATCACGAAATCGCCGGCGGGCGACACCCGCACGCTGCGACTCGCGAACCAGACCGGCGTGCCTGGCGCGGCCTTGCCGTAGATCAGCTCGCCCTGGCGCCAGTCGCCCTTGAGCGAAAGCACCTGATCAGGCTGGACCCCCGCTTTCGCGGGGGTGACCGAAGCGTCCTGGATTCCCGCTTGCGCGGGAATGACGCGCCCCGCGGGAATGACGGGAGCGGTCGCGGGATCGGCCGCACAGGCCGTCGCCGCCAGGAGCGTGGCAAGGAAAAGAAAAGGACTGCGACCCCTTTTCTTCAAGCCTTGGCCGCCTGGGCAACGAGCTGCTTCACCGCCTCGTCGAGCGTCAGCGTTTCCTGGCGCTCGGTGCCCAGACGGCGCAGCGTCACCGTGCGCTCCTCGGCTTCGCGGCGGCCGACCACGGCGATCACCGGCACCTTCTGGTGGCTGTGCTCGCGAATCTTGTAGTTGATCTTCTGGTTGGCGAGGTCAGCCTGCGCGCGCAGGCCAGCGTCGTTCAAGGCCTTGGCGACTTCGCTGGCATAAATATCCGCGTCCGACACGATCGGCGCGACGACCACCTGCACCGGTGAGAGCCAGAGCGGCAGCGCGCCGGCGTAGTTCTCGATCAGGATGCCGATGAAGCGCTCCATCGAGCCGACGATCGCGCGATGCAGCATCACCGGGTGCTTGCGCGCGGAGTGCTCGTCCACGTACTCGGCGCCCAGGCGCTCGGGCATCATGAAATCCACCTGCATCGTGCCGACCTGCCAGGAGCGGCCGATCGAATCCTTCAGGTGGTACTCGATCTT
>JAYUGN010000048.1:0-2399 GCA_043767605.1 Gammaproteobacteria bacterium | reverse complement strand
AGGAAGAAAGCGGCATGGGCAAATGGATCATCGGCGGGCTCATTGCGATTGCCGCCATCGGCGCCGCGATCATCTTCCTGCGCCCGGCGCCGGCCGTGCCGGTCAAGGCCGCCACCGCCATCAGCCTGGCCAGCGCGCCGACCGCGGGCTCCGTGCTCGACGCCTCCGGCTACGTGGTCGCGCGCCGCGCGGCCACGGTGTCCTCAAAAGTGACCGGCAAGGTGACCGAGATCCTGATCGAGGAAGGCAAGCCGGTGAAGCAGGGCGACGTGCTCGCGCGGCTCGACGACTCCAACGCCCGCGCCCAGGTGTCGCTGTCGGCTTCGCAGCTCGACGCCGCCAAGGCCAACCTCAACGAGATCCGCGTGCAGCTCAACGATGCGCAGCGCCAGTACAAGCGCGCGCAGGAACTGCACGAGCGCAAGCTGGTGTCCGACGCCTTTCTCGATTCCGCCCAGGCGCAGGCGGAAGGGCTCGCGGCGCGCCTCGACAGCGTGCAGCAGAACGTGGTCGTCTCGGAGCGTGCGCTGGACCTGTACAACCGCCAGCTCGACGACATGGTCGTCCGCGCGCCGTTCGCCGGCATGATCACGGTCAAGAACGCGCAGGTCGGCGAGATGATCTCGCCGCTGTCGGCCGGCGGCGCCGGCACCCGCACCGGCATCGGCACGCTGGTGGACATGGACTCTCTCGAGATCGAGGTGGACGTCAACGAGAACTTCATCAATCGCGTCGTGCCAGGACAGCGCGTCGAAGGCGTGCTCAACGCCTACCCGGAGTGGAAGATTCCCTGCGCGGTGATCGCGGTGATCCCGACCGCCGACCGCAGCAAGGCCACCGTGAAGGTGCGCATCAAGATCGAGGCGAAGGATTCGCGCGTGCTGCCCGACATGGGTGTGCGCGTGTCGTTCCTCACGGACGAACAGCCCGCTGCCGCGAACGCCGAGGCTCCGAAAGGCGTCCTGATCCCGGCCGAGGCCGTGAAGGACGAAGGCGGCACCAAGGTTGTGTTCGTGATCCGGCAGGACAAGGTAGAACGCCGCGCGGTCTCGCTGGGCACGAATCGCGGCAGCCAGGTCAACGTGCTCGGCGGCGTGTCGGCCGGCGACAAGGTCGCGATCGGCGAGCTCTCGAAGCTCGCGGATGGCACGAAGGTCGAAGTCACCCCATAGCGGGATGCCCGCGTCCGCGGGCATGACGGTTTTTCACAGGCATGACGAGGAGCTGCAAATGACGGCACTGATAAGCCTCAAGGGCGTCACGAAGACCTACACGCGCGGCAAGCAAGCCGTGCCCGTGCTGGCGGAGCTTGACCTCGACATCGCCAAGGGCGATTTCCTCGCGCTGATGGGCCCGTCCGGCTCCGGCAAGACCACGCTGCTGAACCTGGTCGGCGGGCTCGACAAGCCCACCGCCGGCAGCGTGACCATCGACGGCATCCGCATCGACCAGCTCAGCTCCGGCCAGCTCGCGCACTGGCGCAGCAGCCACGTCGGCTTCGTGTTCCAGTTCTACAACCTGCTGCCGGTGCTCACCGCCGAGCGCAACATCGAGCTGCCGCTGCTGCTGACCAATCTTTCCAGGGCGCAGCGCGCGCAGCACGTCGCGACCGCGCTCGAGATCGTCGGCCTCAAGGACCGCGCCAAGCACAAGCCGAGCGAACTCTCGGGCGGCCAGGCGCAACGCGTGGCCATCGCCCGCGCGCTGGTGGCCGACCCGACGCTGCTGGTCTGCGACGAGCCGACCGGCGACCTTGACCGCAAGACCGCCGACGAAATCCTCAACCTGCTGCAGGTGCTGAACAAGCAGCACGGCAAGACCATCGTCATGGTCACCCACGACCAGAAGGCGGCGGATTTCGCCACCCACGAA
Source organism: Gammaproteobacteria bacterium (assembly GCA_043767605.1). Taxonomy (GTDB): domain Bacteria; phylum Pseudomonadota; class Gammaproteobacteria; order Nevskiales; family Nevskiaceae; genus JACPFV01. The sequence goes on along the minus strand of JAYUGN010000048.1, from coordinate 527 downwards.
CTGCACCTCGACAAGGGCGTGCTGGTGGAGCAGGTCAGGAACGCGGCGTGAACCGCCCTCACCCGGGCGAGCTTCGCTCGCCCGACCTCTCCCGGAGGGAGAGGTAAGGAATGAGTTCCTTCGGCCTCATCTGGGCGATGCTCTGGCGTTCGCGCACGCGAACGGTGCTGACCTTGCTGTCGCTGGTCGCGGCCTTCCTGCTGCTGGGGCTCCTGCAGGCGGCCAACGCACTGTTCTCCGGCGGCACGATCAACCTGTCGGCGCCGGTGCTGATCACGCAGGCGCGTGTCTCGTTCACCAGCCCGCTGCCGATGCGCCTGATGCCGCAGATCGAGGCGATCCCGGGCGTCGAGGCCGTGTCGCACAGCCAGTTCTTCGGCGGCATCTACAAGGACCCGAAGAATTTCTTCCCGCAGTTCGCGGTCAACCCGGACCGGTGGAGCAAGGTGTTCCCCGAGTGCCTGCTGCCGCCCGAGCAGGAAGCGCGCTGGCGCTCGACCCGCGCCAGCGTGATCGCCGGAGCGCGC
>JAYUGN010000047.1:0-2405 GCA_043767605.1 Gammaproteobacteria bacterium | reverse complement strand
CGACACGGTGAGCCTGCTGACCCCGAGGCGCTCAGCGAGTTCGCCCTGGGTCATCTTCAGGGCAGCGAGCACGTCTTCGCGCAGCACGGCACCGGGGTGAGTCGGCTTGCGCTTCGAATCCCGCAGGGATTTCATCAGTGGTAGTCCTCCAGTCATGGTGCCCGAGGCTGGACTCGAACCAGCACGGCCTTTCGACCAAGGGATTTTAAGTCCCTTGCGGCTACCATTTCGCCACCCGGGCATGGCGCCCATGATAGCGGCAGGCTCACGGGTTGCGGGCGTTTCGCCGGCGCACCAGCAAGAGGTTTCGGGGTCGAGCGGAATTCGAGTCAGGTACGATCAGCATCGGCGTTGCCTTCAGCGAGCCCGGGACGCTCGACAGTGCGGAACTGCTGTTGAGCCGCGCCGACCGCGCGCTCTATCGCGCCAAGGGCGCGGGCCGCAATCGCGTCGACTGCGGAGATCTGGAGGCTCGAGCCGGAATTGAACCGACATACGGGGATTTGCAGTCCCCTGCATAACCATTCTGCCATCGAGCCGATGCACCGCTTTTTCTCTGGTCCCCAGACCAAAAGACCCCGCGGTCGGCGAGGTCTTTTGGTGAAAATCTGGAGCGGGAAACGAGATTCGAACTCGCGACCTCAACCTTGGCAAGGTTGCGCTCTACCAACTGAGCTACTCCCGCACAGCAGGGCGCTATTGTAGGGCCGGAGTTAGTGAAGTCAACGGCAAATTTCCTCACCCGGTCGCTTCGCGACCGGCCTCTCCCCTCAGGGGAGAGGCATTCAGTGCTGCCGCATCATCGGCCAGGCCGCCAGCAGGTACTGGACCATCGAATAGAGGGTCAGCACGGCCGCCACCAGCAGCAGCACGTAGCCCATGTCGTACCAGGGCCAGCCGAAGGGCTGGTCGATCTCCCAGATCATCATGCCGATGGCCGTCATCTGGAAGCCGGTCTTGAACTTGCCGACCCAGCCCACGCCCACCTTGCGGCTCTCGCCGAGCTCGGCCATCCACTCGCGCAGCGCCGACACCGTGATCTCGCGGCCGATGATCACGGCCACCATGGCCGCCAGCACGCCCTTGGCGGCCGGGTTCAGTCCCTCGGGCACCGCGTGCAGCAGGCTGACCAGGCACACGGCGACCAGCAGCTTGTCGGCCACCGGATCGAGGAACGCGCCGAACTTGCTGGTCTGGTTCCACCGGCGTGCGAGATAGCCGTCGAACCAGTCGGTGATGCAGGCGCCGGCATAGAGGACCGTGGCCCACTGCCGCGCGTGCACGAACGGCAGGTAGAACAGGGCCAGCACCAGCGGGATCGCGATCACGCGTCCGAGCGTCAGCCACAGCGGAAGATTCAGGCGCATGCGGCCAGTCTAGTGAAAATGACGATAGATGCGTTCCGCCAGCTCGTGGCTGATGCCCGGAACCCGTTGCAAGTCGGAGACACCCGCGCGCCGCACCTGCGCCAGGCCGCCGAGCTCGCGCAGCAGGCTGCGCCGGCGCACCGGCCCCAGGCCCTCGATCGCTTCCAGCGTGGACTGCACGCGCGCCTTGTCGCGCCGGCCGCGGTGGCCGAAGATCGCGAAGCGGTGCGCCTCGTCGCGCAACTGCTGGATCAGGTGCAGGCCCGGGGAATCCGGCGGCAGCACCAGCGCCTCGGCCTGCTCGGGCAGGAACAATTGCTCGAGCCCGGGCCGGCGGCCCGCGCCCTTGGCCACCGCCACCATCCGCACCTGGGCCATGCCGAGTTCCTGCAGCGCCTCGAGCGCGGAGGCGAGCTGGCCCTTGCCGCCGTCGATGAACAGGATGTCCGGCACCGCCACTTCCCCGCTCTTCACGCGCGCAAAGCGCCTCGCGACGGCCTGCCGGATCGCGCCATAGTCGTCGCCGGGTTCGACGCCCTCGATGTTGAAGCGCCGGTAGGCCGACTTCATCGGCCCTTCGGCGTTGAACACCACGCAGGAGGCCACCGCGGCCTCGCCCATCGTGTGCGAGATGTCGAAGCACTCCATGCGCGCCGGCGGCTCATCCATGCCGAGCACGCGCTGCAATTCGTCGAGACGTGCCCGCATGCTGGCGTTGGCGGCGAGGTGGGCCGACAGCGCCTGCGCGGCGGTCATCGCGGCCATGCGCAGCAGCTGGACCTTGGCGCCCCGCTGTGGCGCGAGGATCTGCACCTTGCGTGCCGCCGCGTGCGACAGGCTGGCCGTGAGCCACTGGCTTTCCTCCGGCATTTCGGCGACGAGGATCTCGCCGGGGGCCTTGCGCTCGAGGTAGTACTGGCCGAGGAAATCGCCGAGCAGCACCGGCAGCTCGACCTGTGGCGGATGCGAGGGGAAAAAGCTGCGGTGGCCGAGGTTGCGGCCCTCGCGCACGGACAGCACGGTCACGCAGCTGCGCGA
>JAYUGN010000046.1:0-18170 GCA_043767605.1 Gammaproteobacteria bacterium | reverse complement strand
GGCCAGTCGGCGGGTTCGTGCCACACCGCGATGCCGAGCACCGCCGTCCCGGCCGCGCCGATCCCCGCCCACACCGCATAAGCCGTACCGAGCGGCAGCGACCGCGCCGCGAGCGCAAGACACCCCATGCTGACGCTGATCGCGACGAGGAAGGCCACCGTCCACGGACCGTTGCGGAAGCCGTCGACGAAGCGCAGCGACGTAGTGAACCCCATCTCGCCGAGCCCGCCGATGACGAGGAGGAACCACGGGTTCACGCCGCGCCGAACCGCGCCAATGCATCGCCGTCGAGACGATACACCGTCCATTCGTCCTTGGGCACCGCCCCCAGCGAACGGTAGAAATCGATCGCGGGCGCGTTCCAGTCGAGCACCGACCACTCCACCCGCGCGCACCCCCGCGCCACCGCGAGCGCCGCCAGCCGCTGGAGGAGCGCCTTGCCCAGCCCGGTGCCGCGCGCTTCGGGGCGGACATACAAGTCCTCGAGATAGATGCCGTTACGCCCCGACCACGTCGAGAAGTTGGTGAAGAACAGCGCGACGCCAACGACCGCGCCGGCCAATTCGGCGACAATCGCCTCGGCACTCGGCGTCGGCCCGAACAGCGTCGCCGTCAGCCCCGCGACCGTCGCCTTCACCGCGTCGGGCTCGCGCTCATAGACCGCGAGATCGACGATGAGCTGGAGGATAGCGGGAATGTCGGCGGGGGTGGCGGGGCGGATAGTCACTCCGCCGCGACCAGCAGCGCCGCCTCGCTCGCCAGCTTCGCCGCCTTGGCCGCCTCGATCTCGGCAGCCTTCTTCTCGACCAGTTCGACGATGTGATCGACCATCTTCGGCTCGTCGATGTGGTGGCTGGTGACGCCGCTCAGGAACACCATGTGCTTGCCGTTGCCGCCGCCGGTGATGCCGATGTCGGTCTCGCGCGCCTCGCCGGGGCCGTTGACGACGCAGCCCAGCACGCTGAGCGACAGTTCGGTCGTGACATGGGCAAGCGCGGTTTCGAGGCGCTCGACGGTCTTGACGACGTCGAACCCCTGCCGCGCGCAGCTCGGGCAGCTCACCACGCGCACGCCGCGCGCCCGGATGCCGAGCGATTTCAGCATATGATAGCCGACCTTGACCTCCTCGACCGGGTCGGCGCTCAGCGACACGCGGATTGTATCGCCGATGCCGCTCCACAGCAGCATCCCCAGCCCGATCGACGACTTGACCGTCCCGCCCTGCAAGCCCCCAGCTTCGGTGATGCCGAGGTGGAGGGGATAGTCGCACGCCTCCGCCAAACCGTTGTACGCGGCGACGGCGAGAAAGACGTCGGACGCCTTCACGCTGATCTTGAACTCGCGGAAGTCGGCGTCCTCGAGCAGCTTGGCGTGTTCGAGCGCGCTTTCAACGAGCGCCTCGGGGCACGGCTCGCCGTATTTCTCGAGCAGGTGGCGATCGAGCGACCCGGCGTTGACGCCGATCCGCATCGAGCAGCCGTTGGCCTTGGCGGCGCGGACGACTTCCTTGACGCGCTCCGCCGAGCCGATGTTGCCGGGGTTGATCCGCAGGCACGCGGCCCCCGCGTCGGCGGCTTCGAGCGCGCGTTTGTAGTGGAAATGGATGTCGGCGACGATCGGGATGGTCGATCCCCGCACAATCGCGCCGAGCGCGGCGGTCGACTCGACATCGGGGCAACTGACGCGGACGATGTCGGCGCCAACCTCGACGCAACGGCGGATCTGCTCGATCGTCGCGACCGCGTCCTCGGTCGGCGTGTTGGTCATCGTCTGGACGGTGATCGGCGCGCCGCCGCCGACGGGAACGCGCCCAACCATGATCTGCCGCGACTGGCGGCGGACGATATCGCGCCACGGCCTAACGCTCACGGGGGGCGCTCATAATGGTTTGCTCCGGTATCATGGAGCGCGATATAGCCGTTGACGGCGCTGGAGCCTAGGGCTGGCTTCGCCTCAGGCCCTGGTCCACTCGCGCCGCCGCAGCGTTGCACCGGGGTTGCGTTGCTCGCCTGGCGTTCGGCGGGATGCGCTGGCGGCGCGGCAACGGCGACGCTACAGGCAGATCATGCTTCGCGCCTTCACCAAGATGCACGGCCTCGGCAACGACTTCGTCGTGATCGACGCAACAAGGCGCCCGTTCGACGCGAATCCGGCCCTGCTGCGCCATTTCGGCGATCGCCGCTTCGGCGTGGGCTGTGACCAGGTCGTGGTGCTGGCGCCTGCATCCGCGGGCGATGCCGACTTCGACTACCGCATCTACAACGCCGATGGCAGCGAATCCGGCATGAGCGGCAACGGCAGCCGCTGCATCGGCGTGTATATCCGCGAGCGCGGCCTGAGCGCCAAGGACCGCATCCGCCTGCGCACCCGCACCACCGCCATCGAGCTGCAGTTGCTGCCCGACGGGCAGGTGCGCGTGGACGCCGGCGTGCCGAAGTTCGAGCCTTCCGCGCTGCCGTTCATCGCGCCGGCGCGCGCGCCGCGCTACACCGTGCAGGCCGGTGGCAGCCCCTGGGAGCTCGGCGCGGTGAGCATGGGCAACCCGCACGCGGTCATCGAGACCGCCGACGTGGAAACGGCGCCGGTCGAGGCGGTGGGTGTTGCGCTGCAAAGCCACCCGGCGTTCCCGCAGAAAGTGAACGTCGGCTTCCTGCAGGTCGTGGACACCGCTCACGCAAAACTGCGAGTCTACGAGCGCGGCGCCGGCGAGACGCTGGCCTGCGGCAGCGGCGCCTGCGGCGCCATGGCAGTGGGGCGCGTGTGGGGCAAGCTGGGTCCGTCGGTCGCGATGCAGCTGCGCGGCGGGGTGCTGAAGCTGGAGTGGGGAGGCGAGGGCCAGGCGTTGTTCATGACCGGCCCCGCAGTGACGGTTTACCAAGGGGAAATCGAATGGCAGGGGAGTTGAGCAAGGGCGCAGCCGCGCCGGTGGCGGCGGAACTGGACGAGGCGGGCGTCGCCGCCTACCTGAAGGCCCACCCGGAGTTCCTCGCGCGCCATCCCGAATTGCTGGAAAAACTAGAGCTGCGCCACAGCAGCGGCGCCGCGGTCTCGCTGATCGAGCGCCAGGTCGAGATCCTGCGCGGCAAGAGCACCCTGCTCGAGAGCCGCCTGTCCCAGCTGCTGGACGCCGCGCGCGAGAACGAATCGCGCGCCGCGAATGTGCATCGCCTTGCGCGCTCGCTGATCCGCGCGCCAACGCTGGCCGCCACCGTCACCGCGCTGCGCAAGTGCCTGCGCGAGGATTTCAACGTGGACGACACCTGGATTGGCGTCTCGGCCGGGTCCCTGAAGCGCCACGACATCGAGGGCCTTCACGTGATCGAGCCCGCCGGCCCGGTTGCGCGCGCCTTCGAGAATTTCTTCCGCACGCGCCTGCTGGAATGCGGGCCGCTCGACGAAGCCCGGGCCAGGCTGCTGTTCCCGCAGGCCAAGGCGTTGCCGGCCTCGGCGGCCATCGTGCCGCTCGAGAAGGAAAAGGACCTCGGCATGCTGGTGCTCGCGAGCGTGGATCCGCAGCGCTTCCAGCCGCGCCAGGGCCGCCTGTTCCTCGACATGACCGCAGACCTGGTCTCGGCTGCGGTCCGCGCGCGGCTCGGCTAGCGATGCGATGAGCGCGGACCTGCTCGCGAAGCAGATCGGGCAGTACCTCGAGCACCTGCGCAGTGTGCGGCGCCTGTCGCCCGCCACGCTGTCCGGTCGCGGCGCCGACCTCGCCGCCTTCGCCGAATATTGCCGCGCCGGCAACCTGCCGCCGGCCGCGAAGCTCGACGCCCACCACGTGCGCGGCTATGTCGCCTCGATGCGGCGGCTCGAGCGCGGCGGCGCAACGGTGCGGCGGCATCTGTCGTCCATCCGGGGACTGTTCCGCCATCTGATATCGCTGGGCGTGCTGAAGGCGAACCCTGCGCAGGGCGTGCGCGCGCCCAAGCAGCCGCAGGCGCTGCCCAAGACGCTGGGCAAGGAGGATGCGATCGCGCTGGTCGAGGCGGCCTCCGGCGATGCGCCGGACCAGCTGCGCGACCGCGCGATGCTCGAACTGTTCTATTCCTCGGGCCTGCGCCTGGCCGAACTGCACGGCCTCGACGCCGACGCCTTCGAAGCCGATTTCTCCGAGGTGCGCGTCACCGGCAAGGGCCGCAAGCAGCGCGTGGTGCCGGTGGGCAAGAAGGCGCGGGAGGCGATGCGCGCCTGGCTGCGCGCGCGCGGCACGCTGGCCAAGCCGCAGGAAGTGGCGCTGTTCGTCAGCAGTCGCGGCACGCGGCTGTCGCGTGGCTCGATCGCGCAGCGGCTGAAATACTGGGCGCGGCGCGCCGGCATCTCGGCGCACGTGCATCCACACCGCCTGCGCCACTCATTCGCCACGCACCTGCTCGAAGAGAGCGGCGACTTGCGCGCGGTGCAGGAACTGCTCGGCCACGCCAGCATCTCGACCACGCAGGTCTATACGCACCTCGACTTCGCGCACCTTGCCCGCGTCTACGACGCGGCGCACCCGAGGGCGCGCCGCAAATAAAGAAAAGGGGTCGCAGTCCTTTTCTTTTGCGATGCGCGACTGAGGGCTAAAAGGAAAAGGACTGCGACCCCTTTTCTTTTTCTTAGAGGATGTAGCGGCTCAAGTCCTCGTCGCCCACCAGCGTGGCGAGCTTGCCGTCCACGTACGCGGCGTCGATGGTCAGCGACTTGCTGGTGCCGTCCGGCGCGTCGTAAGCGGCGTCTTCCATCAGCCGCTCCATCACCGTGTGCAGGCGTCGCGCGCCGATGTTCTCGGTGCGCTCGTTGACCTGGAACGCCATCTCGGCCAGCCGCCGCACGCCGTCGGCGGTGAAGTCCACCGCCAGCCCTTCCGTCTTCAGCAGCGCCTTGTACTGCTCGGTCAGCGCGTGGCTGGGTTCCGTGAGGATCCGCACGAAGTCCTCGGTCGTCAGCGCCGAAAGCTCCACGCGGATCGGCAGCCGGCCCTGCAGCTCGGGAATCAGGTCCGAGGGCTTGGCCGTGTGGAACGCGCCGGAGCAGATGAACAGGATGTGGTCGGTCTTGAGCATCCCGTACTTGGTCGTGACCGTGCAGCCCTCGATCAGCGGCAGCAGGTCGCGCTGCACGCCTTCGCGCGAGACGTCCGCGCCCATCACCTCGCCGCGGCGGCAGACCTTGTCGATCTCGTCGATGAAGACGATGCCGTTTTCCTCGACGTTCTTCATCGCCTCGAGGCGAATGGCCTCTTCGTCCACCAGCTTGCCGGCTTCCTCGTCGGTGAGCTGCTTGAGCGCCTCGTCGATGCGCATTTTCTTCGCGCGCTGCTGTCCGCCGCCCATGTTCTTGAACAGGGACTGCAGCTGCTGGGTCATGTCCTCCATTCCGGGCGGGCCCATGATCTCGAGCTTCGGCGCGGGCGCGTTGACCTTCAGCTCCAATTCCTTGTCGTTCAGCTTGCCTTCGCGCAGCTGCTTCCTGAACACCTGGCGCGCGGCGCTGTTCTCGGACTGGCGCACAGGCGAGGGCTCGCCGAAATCCTTCGGCGGCGGCAACAGCGCATCGAGGATGCGGTCTTCGGCGGCGCCTTCGGCCCTGGCCCGCACTTTCACGGTGGCCTGCTCGCGCGCTCGCTTCACCGCGGCGTCGGCGAGGTCGCGCACGATGCTGTCCACGTCCTTGCCGACGTAGCCGACCTCGGTGAACTTGGTCGCCTCGACTTTCACGAACGGCGCGTTGGCCAGCCGCGCGAGGCGGCGCGCGATCTCGGTCTTGCCCACGCCGGTCGGGCCGATCATCAGGATGTTCTTGGGCGTGATCTCGCTGCGCATCCCGCCCGGCACCTGCTGGCGGCGCCAGCGGTTGCGCAGCGCGATGGCCACGGCCTTCTTCGCGTCCTTCTGGCCGACGATGTACTTGTCGAGTTCCTGGACGATCTCCCGCGGGGTCATGACGGAGGCAGCGGGAACGGGGTCGCTGATGTCGTTCATCCCAGGGTCTCGAGGGTCTCGAGGGTCTCGAGGGTCAGCGAGTGGTTGGTGTAGATGCAGATGTCGGCGGCGATGTGCAGCGCTTTCTCGACGATGTCCCTGGCCGCGAGCTCGGTGTTGTCGAACAGCGCGCGCGCCGCGGCCTGCGCGTAAGGGCCGCCGGAGCCGATCGCCATCACGCCTTTCTCGGGCTCCATGACATCGCCGTTGCCGGAGACCATCAGGGTGATTTCCTTGTCGGCGACGATCAGCAGCGCCTCCAGCTTGCGCAGGTAGCGATCGGTGCGCCAGTCCTTGGCGATCTCCACGGCCGCGCGCTGCAGGTTGCCGCCGTGCTTCTCGAGCTTGCCTTCGAAGCGCTCGAACAGCGTGAAGGCGTCGGCCGTGCCGCCGGCGAAGCCGGCGAGAATCTTGTCCTGGTAGAGCCGGCGCACCTTGCGCGCATTGCCCTTGACCCGGGTGTTGCCCATCGAGACCTGGCCGTCGCCGCCGAGCGCGACCTGGCTGCCGCGGCGTACGCCGAGGATGGTGGTGCCGTCGAACTGCTGCATGGGGAGATCCAGCCGGGGGGTCTGATCAAGGTGGGGCCGGCGGGGGCCCTTTCAAGTGCAAAAACCCCGAAATGCCGGGTGGCCGGCATTTACAATGGCCGCATGAAAGCGCCCGCCTCCATCCACCTGCACCGCAAGTCGCGCGTGCTCGAGCTCGGCTACGCCGATGGCGCGCGCCATGAGCTGCCCTGCGAGTTCCTGCGGGTGTTCAGCCCCTCGGCCGAGGTACGGGGCCACGGCCTCCAGGAGCCGGTGCTGGTGCCGGGCAAGCGCAACGTCGGCATCGAGCGGCTGGAGCCGGTGGGCAATTACGCGGTGCGGCTGGTGTTCGACGACGGCCACGCCACCGGGCTGTACTCCTGGGACATCCTCGAAGAACTGGCGGCGAACCACGGCGTCCTCTGGGATCGCTACCTGGCGCGGCTGGCCGAGCACGGCCTGTCGCGCGATTCCGCCGTGACCAAGCTCTCGGCGCTCGGGCCCGTGTCGGGCAAGTGGAAGCCGCCCGGCGGGTAGGCGCGGGGACGGACTCCGGGTCCGTCCCCGGAAGGTCACGAGCCGACGATCGGCCCCGGGTCCTACGGCATGAACAGCGCCTTGATCCGGTCGAGCAGCGAGACCGAGCAGCCGGACGTCACGCTCTGGCAGATCTGCGCGGCCTGGGCCTGCGCCGGCGCAGTCAGCGCCGAGACGGCGACCACGGCGGCAAAGCTCATCGCGAGGACCGAGTTCAGTTTCGAGTTGCGCATGTTCATCTCTCCTTGGATTCGTGGGTGCTGCGGGTGAGACGAACATTGCGCGCGCCTAGGGCGCCGGACTGTCGGGGGCGCCACATTTTTCCGCGAATGCGGCCGGAAATGCCGGCAGCACCGCATTTGGCGGGCCGGTTGCGGCGCCGCCCGGGAAATCCTCGATCGGCACCGGGCGCGCCACCGCGTAGCCCTGCGCGTACTGCACGCCCATGCGCCGCAGGCAGTCCTCGATCTCGGCGTTCTCCACGTATTCCGCGATCGTGGCGATGCCCATCTGCGCGCCGACCGACTGCACGGCGCGCACGATGGCCTGGTCCACCTTGTTGCGCACGATGTCGCGGATGAAGCCGCCGTCGATCTTCACGAAGTCCACCGGCAGGTGCTTGAGGTAGTTGAACGAGCTCATGCCGCTGCCGAAGTCGTCCAGCGCCCCCTTGCAGCCGAGCGCGCGCAGGCCGCGCATGAACTCCACCGCCGCGCCGAGGCTGGCGATGGCCGCGGTCTCGGTGAACTCGAAATACAGCATCGAGGGCGGCACGCGGTGGCGCGCGAGCAGCTCCTGCACCCGTTCCAGCAGCTGCGCATCGCGCAGCGAATCGCCGGACAGGTTCACGCCAAAGCAGTGGCGCCGCAGCGAGGGGTTGCGCGCCACGCTGGCGCCGACGAATCTCATGGCGTGCTCCAGCACCCAGCGATCCACCAGCGGCATCAGCTGGTAACGCTCGGCCACCGGCAGGAACGCATCCGGCCCGATCACGTCGCCGTCGCTGTCGGCCAGGCGTAGCAGCAGCTCGTGATGGCAGGGCGCGGCGGCGCCCGCGAGTTGCGCGATGCTCATGTAGTGCAGGCGGAAGTGGTCTTCCTCCAGCGCGTGCTTGATCCGCGCGACCCAGCGCAGTTCGCCGCGCCGGCGCTGCAGCGCAAGGTCGTTGGGATACGACACGTGCACGTGGTTCGGGCCGCGGTCCTTGGCCACGTAACAGGCCGCGTCGGCCGCGGCCAGCGCCGTGGCCAGCGTGCTGCGCTCGCCCAGGGCGACCACGCCGATCGAGGCGCCGATGCCGAAGCTGCGCTGCTGCCAGGCGAAGCGGAACGCAGCAATCGCATCGCGCAGCGCATCGGCGGTGCGAGCTGCATCTTCCAGCGTGCAGCCGCGCAGCAGGATCGCGAACTCGTCCCCGCCGATGCGCGCCAGCACACCGCGTTCGCCCAGCACCGGCGCGAGCAGCGGAGAGAGGCGCCGCAGCAGCGCGTCGCCGGCGGCGTGGCCGCAGGTGTCGTTGACGACCTTGAAATGATCGAGGTCGAGATAGCACAGCGCGTGCGACCCGCCGTCGCGCGCCGAGACCAGCGCCTGCTCGAGCTCGCGCTCGAAGCCGCGACGGTTCAGCAGGCCGGTGAGCGGATCGTGCAGCGCCTGGTGCTGCAGCTGCCCGGCCAGCGCCTGCAGTTCCTCGCGCGCGGCGCGCTCGGCGTCGATGTTCTTGAGCGTGCCGCTGACATGCGTCGGCCGCCCGGCCTTGTCGCGCACGATCCGGCCGTGGCCGGCGACCCAGGTCCAGCGGCGGTCGTGCGTGAGCATGCGGGTCTCGTACACCAGCGTGCCGGTCTCGCCGCGCAGGTGCGCCTCGAACAGCCGGCTGATCCGCACGGCATCTTCCGGGTGGATGATCGCCACGCCGGTCTCCCAGCTCGGCACGAGCTGGTGCGGCTCGTAGCCGAGGTTGCGCGCGCAGCGCGCATCCACGTGGAATTCGCCGGTCTCCAGGTCCAGCTCCCACAGCCCCAGCTGGGAGGCCTCCAGCACGCGCTCGAAGCGGTCGCGATCGGCGCGCAATGCCCTCTGCGGACTGACCATGTTGTTGTCTCCCGTTGCGGGTCTGGTCTTGAGGGCACCCTAGCGCAGTCCGGAGGAATTCAAAAACTCGCATAATTCGTCCTCCATGGCCGACCCCCGAAAAGACCCGAAAGGCGTGCAGGACGCGACCACCGACTTCGGTTACGAGCGCGTGCCGCTGGCCGACAAGGCGCGCCGCGTGGGCGAGGTGTTCTCGTCGGTCGCGGGCAACTACGACCTGATGAACGACCTGATGTCGATGGGCGTGCACCGGTTGTGGAAGCGCTTCGTGATCGACCTCGCCGCCGTGCGCGAGGGCGAGCGCGTGCTCGACGTGGCCGGCGGCACCGGCGACCTCACGGCTGCGTTCTCGAAGTCCGCGGGCGCCAGCGGCATGACGGTGCTGTCCGACATCAATGGCGCGATGCTGGAGCAGGGCCGCGCGCGGCTGATCGATCGCGGCGTGGTCGGCGTGCCGCGCGTACAGGCCAATGCGGAAGTGCTGCCGTTCGCGGACAAGGCGTTCGATTGCGTGACGATCGGCTTCGGCCTGCGCAACGTCACCGACAAGCCGGCCGCGCTGCGCTCGATGCTGCGGGTGCTGAAGCCCGGCGGCCGCCTGCTGATCCTCGAATTCTCCAAGCCGCTCAACGCCACCTTCGGCAAGCTCTACGACGAATACTCGTTCAAGCTCCTGCCGCTGCTGGGCCGCGTGGTCGCGAATGATGAGGCCTCGTACCGCTACCTCGCCGAATCCATCCGCATGCATCCCGACCAGCAGACGCTGAAAGGCATGATGGAAGACGCCGGCTTCGCGCGCTGCCAGGTCTACAACCTGACCGGCGGGATCGTGGCCGTCCACAGGGGATTCCGCCCATGACGGAGTACCAAACTTCTCCCTCTCCCCGCTCGCGGGGAGAGGGATGGGGTGAGGGGGAGAGGGCTAGGGTGAGGGGGAGGGTGAGGGCGCGATGAGCACACCCTCGCTGCTGTGCGCCGGCCTCGAGCTCGCCTTCAACCGCTACCTCGCGCTCGAGCCCGAGGTGCTGGCCGATTGCGCCAAGCTCTCCGGCCGCTGCATCGCGCTGCACGCGGATGGCCCGGGCTGGGATTTCTTCCTGTGCCCGCACGCCGGCGGCGTGCAGGTGCTTGATGCCTGGCCCGGCAAGCCCGACGTGCGCATCAGCGCGCCTCCCACGCTGCTACTCAAGCGACTGGTGCGACGCGAGGGCGATGACAGCATCCTCTCCGGCGTGACGGTCGAGGGCGACGCCGACTTGCTGCTGCGCTTCGGGCGTCTGCTCGAGCGCGTCGGCTTCGAGCCGGAAGAATGGGTTGCGAAAGTCGTCGGCGACGGCGCGGCGCATCGTGTGACCGAAACGCTGAAGAGCCTGCTGGGCTGGGGTCGCAGCACGGCCGGCACGCTGGCGCTCGACACCGCCGAATACCTGCGCGAGGAAACGCGCGACCTGCCGCATCGCGACGATGTCGAGCAGTGGATCGCCGGTGTGGACGCCACGCGCCAGCAGGCCGACGCACTCGAGTCGCGCCTCGCGCGGCTGGAGCGTGTTCCTCTCCCCGTGAGTGTTCCCTCACGGGGAGAGAGCCAGGGTGAGGGGCCGTGAGTCTTTCGCGGCTGTGGCAGATCCAGCGCGTCGTGCGCAAGCACGGCCTGCTGGAATTCGCCGGCCGCCCGGTCACCCGCTCATCGCCGCGCGGCGAGCGCTTGCGCCTCGCCCTCGAGGAACTCGGACCGGTCTTCATCAAGATGGGCCAGGCGCTGTCCACGCGGCCCGACATCCTGCCGGTGGATATCGCCATCGAGCTGATCAAGCTGCAGGACCAGGTGCCGCCGTTCCCCGGCGAGCAGGCGCGCGCGGAAGTCGAGCGCGCGCTCGGCAAGAGCGTGGGCGAACTGTTCGAGACCTTCGACGTCACGCCGCTGGCCTCGGCCTCGGTCGCGCAGGTGCACGCCGCGAAGCTCAAGGCCACCGGCGATGTGCCGGGCATGGAAGTCATCGTCAAGGTGCTGCGCCCGGACATCGAGCAGGTGATCCGCCGCGATCTTGCGCTGATGCGGCTGATCGCCTCGCTGGCCGAATATTTCATCGACCAGGCGCCGCGCCTGCGGCCCAAGGCCGTCGTGGCCGAGTACGAGACGGTGATCCTCGATGAGCTCGACCTCATGCGCGAGGGCGCCAACGCCGGCCAGCTGCGGCGCAACTGGCTCGGCTCCGAGCTGATCTACCACCCGCTGGTGTTCTGGGATTTCACGCGCCCCTCGGTACTGGTGATGGAGCGCGTGCACGGCTACAACGTGGACGAGATCGCGACGCTGCGCGGCCTCGGCGTGGATTTCCAGGTGCTGGCCGAGCGCGGCGTCGAGATCTTCTTCAAGCAGGTGTTCCGCGACAACTTCTTCCACGCCGACATGCACCCCGGCAACATCCTGGTGGACGCGACCGATCCGAAGAAGCCGCGCTACAACGCGATCGACTTCGGCATCGTCGGCTCGCTCGCCAAGTCCGACCAGCGCTACCTGGCCGAGAACTTCTTCGCCTTCTTCAACCGCGACTACAAGCGCGTGGCCGAGCTGCACGTGCAGTCGGGCTGGGTGCCCGCAGGCACGCGCGTCGAGGATTTCGAGTCGGCGATCCGCACCGTGTGCGAGCCGATCTTCGGCCGGCCGATCAAGGACATCAGCTTCGGCTTCTTCCTGATGCGGCTGTTCCAGGTGGCGCGGCGCTTCCACATGCAGGTGCAGCCGCAGCTGGTACTGCTGCAGAAGACCTTGCTGCAGGTCGAGGGCCTCGGCCGCCAGCTGTATCCCGACCTCGACCTGTGGAAGACCGCCAAGCCGATCATGGAGGAGTGGATGCGCAACCGGCTCGGCCCGGCGGCGACGCTCGAGCGCGTGCGCGAACAACTGCCGATGTTGCTGGACACGCTGCCGGAGCTGGCGCAGCGCGCGCTGCAGCGCCTGTCCGGCCCGGATGAAGCCCGCGTGCAGGAGCGCAAGCTCGAGGAGTTGCGCCAGGAAATCCGCGACGGCGCGCGCCGTGGCCGCCTGATGGCGGTGGGCACTGCGCTGGTGCTCGGCGCCGTGGTGCTGCTGGGCCTCGACGGCTACCGGCCGGTGATGCTCTTCAACGCGCCGCCGCTGACCTGGCTGCTCGGGGGCCTCGGCGCCTTGGCGTGGTGGCGGGCGTCATCTAACAAGACTTAAGGCCGCCCGCACTCGCGCATGGCGCAGCGGCGAGCGTGGCGAAGACCTTGATCTACTTGCGCGACTCGGCGCGGACGAGCCTGTAGGTTTCTTCGTAGATCCTGTCGCGCGGGCCCACGCTGACGATCTCGAGCCGTTGCCCGCCGGTCACGCGGTACACAATCCGGAATGCTCCGACTCGCAAGCTCCAAAGCCCGGCCAGTTCGGCCTGCAAGCCTTTCCCGGCGAAGGGCTCGCGAGTCAAGTGGTCCATTGCTGCCCGGACTTTGACCTTGAGCTGCGGATGAAGGTGTCCTATGGCATCGGCTATCGATGCCGGCAGACGCAATTTGAGGGCGCCGCGTGAGCTACCGCCAGCCACAAGCTAGGAGCCGAACAACTCGTCCAGCGTGTAGAGCTTTGCCTTGCGCCCTTTCAGCGCCTTCAGGCCGGCCTTGATCTCTTTCATCAGCGCGGCGTCGGCGCGGATGGCCTGGGTTTCCTTCCAGCTTTCGTACTCGTCGGGGCTGACCAGCACGGCGGCCGGGCGGCCATTGCGGGTGATGACGACTTCCTCGTCCCGGGTGCTGACCTCATCGACGAGGCCGCTGAGCCCGGCTTTTGCTTCCGACAACGAAAGAGTCTTCATCAGAACGTCCTGTGGATGACCAGAATTATGGTCATCCTAGGCCACGGGCTCGCGGGTGGCAAACCGCGTTCGAGCGGGAGTCACGTGTCGACGGCCTCGACAGGTGATTGCGGATCGCGTTGATCTGGGGACTCCGCCTCCCGGCTGGAAGGATTGAGCATCAGGCACCTTGCCGCCCCGCTGGAACATCCTTACAATCTGACAAGATGTAAGGAGAGCGATATGTCCGAAGCAACCGTGACCAGCAAGGGACAGATCACCATCCCTTCCGATATTCGCCAGACCATGGGCCTGGCGGCTGGCAACCGCGTCGTTTTCACCCCGATGGGGGACGGCGCAACCGTCATGCGGGCGAAAACGAAGTCCTTGCTTGAGCTGAAGGGATCCCTTGGAAGGCCGCGCACCAAGCGGGTCGCCGTGGAGAAGATGAGAATCGGGCGCCGCTGATGCCCGCGCTGGATACGAACATCCTTGTTCGCTGGCTCGTCCAGAACGACGACGCCCAAGGCGCGCGCATCGAGTCGCTGTTTCGCTCATCCATCGCGAATCGAAAGCCGCTCTTCGTGCCCTGCACAGTGATGCTTGAGCTCGAGTGGGTGTTGCGTTCGCGTTATCGCTACAGCAAGGAAACCGTAGTGCAGGGGCTGGATTCCTTGCTCGAAGCCAAGGAACTTGAAATCCAGTTCGAGCCTGCCATTGAGCGTGCCCTGTACCTCTACCGAGAGGGGAGCGCAGACTTTGCCGATTGCCTGCACGTTGGCTTGACCGCCGCCGCTGATCGATTGCCGCTTGTTACGTTCGACGAGAGGGCGTCGCGGCTGTCGGGGGCACAGTTGTTATCCGGACATTAGCCAGCCCTCGTACTCCTCGGGGCTCACCAGCACTGCGGCCGGGCGGCTGTTGCGGGTGATGACCACCTCCTCATCGCGGCTGTTAACCTCATCGATCAGGGCGCTGAGGCCGGCTTTGGCGTCTGACAACGACAGGATTTTCATGGGACGCTCGAACAGACCTGAATTATGGTCATTGCACCGCTGCACCCTGCTGGCCGCCACGCTGGCGGCGTGCCCGATCGCCGCCAACGCCGGCCCCGAATCCTGGAGCCGCATCAAGTCCACCGGCGGCCTCGTGGTCAGCGCGCCGTTCCATTCGAGCGATGGCTGGCTGCTCGGCATCCGCGCCAGGCTCTCGAAGCTCGTGCCGCCGGCCAACAGGACTGCGCCGGACGGCGGCCTTTCCTGCGTGAGCACCCAAGCCGTGGTCGAGGGTAGCAACATCTTCCTCACGATCGTCTCGGGCGAACCGCGCGGCCCGCTCGGCGCAGTGTGTCCCGCGGCCAGGCTCGGCGAGATCGAGCAGGGAACCTACAAGGTTTTTTATCGCGGGCCGAAAGAGCCGGCCACGCTGCTCAAGGAAATCGAGTTGGTGCGCTAGCTGCTGCGCACGGCGGAAGCAGGCGGCCTGAATCGTCACTGATTGCGCGTGGCGGTCGGATGTCGCCCGAGCGTAAGTAAAGCGCAACCGGACCGGAGCCCTCGTAGAGGGCGCCGCGAAGGGGAGCCGAGACATGGCGAGGCGAGCCGAGAGGCGGTCCGGTGAGCCATGAAGCGAGGGCGATATCCGACATCAGCCACGCGCAACCCAGCGTGCTGACGCAGGGCTGCCAGGTCCCGAGCGCAGCGAGGGCGCTGCTGGGCTTCGCTGCGCTCAGCCCAGCCTACGGCTAGGGTCAGCCCAGCCTACATTCCCGCATTCGCGGGAATGACTGCGGCGGTCGTTTCCGGCAGCACCGGCTTGGGCGCCACGGGCGCCGACAGCGTCTCGATCATCTTCAGGCGCTTGTACGGCGGCGGCAGCCCGGCCTGGCCGGCAATCAGCTCCGAGGGCGGCACCAGCCGCACGCCGTAGGCGGCGAGCCTGGGCAATTCATCTTCGAGCACGGCCAGGGTTGAATCGTTCGGATGGCCGATCGCCAGCGCGCGGCCGCTCTTGTGCGCGCGCTCGAGCAGCGCATGGAATTGCGCGCGGATCGCGGCGGGGTTGCGGTCGTCGTCGAGGAACACGCTGCGCTCGCCGGCCGGCACGCGGTGCGCCAGCGCGGCGCGGTAGGCCACGGTCGCGGCGCTGGTGCGGCTGTCCACGAAATACAGGCCCGGATGCTTCTTGATCGCCGACATCAGCCAGTTCATCGGCTGGATCAGCTCGGTCATCAGGCTGCCCTGGTGATTGTTCACGCCGCGCGCATGCGGCACCGAAGCCAGCGCTTCTTCGAAGAACGCTGCGAGCTGCGGCTCGGCCGTGCCGTGGTTGATCGAGGCCGGGAAGGCGCGAGCGTTGCCGCCGGGTTCCATCGGCAGGTGCAGCAACACTTCCTTGCCGCGCGCGAAGGCGAGTTCGGCCTGCGAGCGGGCAAAGGTGGTGCCAGGCAGGAAGGACAGCGCGACGTCGCCGGGCAGGTCGATTGCGCGCAGGCCCGCGCCGCGCTGCTGGCCCATGTCGTCGATGATGATCGAGATGGCCGCGACCGGCGCCGCGGCGCGCACGCGGTGCCATTGCAGGTGGCCGCGGGCGATGCCGTCCGCCAGCGGATCCGCCGCCGCCGCGAAGGCGAGCGTCATGGCGACCAGCGCCGTCATTCCCGCGAATGCGGGAATCCAGAACGTTCCCCGGCGCTTCACCACTTCCGCCCCCTGGATCCCCGCTTGCGCGGGGATGACAACGTCCTTCAGCGCGCCCCGACGATGACCATGCCTTTCAGCACGTTCATCGCTTCGTACAGCGCGTAGTCGGACTCGGCCAGCGCCTGCTCGGATTCGGTGAGCTTCTTGCGCGCCTCGATTTCCTCCGGCGTCTCGATTTTCTTGTCGGAGTTCTCGAGGCGGCCCTGCAGGTCGGCCTCGGTGATCGTGTCGCCGGCGCCCGGCGAGTCGGGCTTGCTGACCTTGATCGGACGGATGGTGATGTCCGGCGTGATGCCCTCGGCCTGGATCGAACGGCCGCTCGGCGTGTAGTAACGCGCCGTCGTCAGCTTGATGGCCGACTCGTTCTGCAGCGGCAGGA
Organism: Gammaproteobacteria bacterium; assembly: GCA_043767605.1. GTDB lineage: Bacteria > Pseudomonadota > Gammaproteobacteria > Nevskiales > Nevskiaceae > JACPFV01. The sequence goes on along the minus strand of JAYUGN010000046.1, from coordinate 2,156 downwards.
TGGTCTGCACCGAGCCCTTGCCGAAGGTCTTCACGCCGACCAGCAGCGCGCGCCTGGAATCCTGCAGCGCGCCGGCCACGATTTCCGAGGCCGAGGCCGAGCCGCCGTTGACCAGCACGACCAGCGGCTTGCCGTCGAGCAGGTCGCCCGGATTGGCGCCGTACTCGCGGTTGGCATCGGGCACGCGGCCCTTGATGCTGACGATGGTGCCCTTGTCCATGAAGTCATCCGAGACTTCCACCGCCGCGTTCAGCACGCCGCCCGGGTTGTTGCGCAGGTCGAGCACCATGCCCTTGAGCGGGCCGCCGGCCTGCTTCCTGAGCTTCTTGAATTCCTCCGACAGCGACTTGCCGGTGGTGGTCGTGAACGTGCTGATGCGCAGGTAGGCCAGCCCCGGCTCGAGCATGCGGCTGCGCACCGACGAGACGTTGATGACATCGCGCTTCATCTCGAGCACCAGTGGCTCGGCGGCGCCTTCGCGCACCAGGGTCAGCTTGATCTTGCTGCCCGGGTCGCCGCGCATCTTCTTGACCGCGTCGGTGAGCGACATGCCCTTCACCGGCGTCTCGTCGATCTTCACGATCAGGTCGCCGGCCTGCACGCCGGCCTTGGCGGCGGGGGTGTCGTCGATCGGCGAGATCACGCGCACGAAGCCGTTGTAGAGCTGCACTTCGATGCCCAGGCCGCCGAACTTGCCGGAGGTCTGAACGCTCATCTCGGAAAACTCTTCCTTGTCGAGGTAGGAGGAGTGCGGGTCCAGGCCCGCGAGCATGCCGCGCACCGCGTCCTCGAGCAGGGTCTCGTCGGACACCGGCTCGACGTAATCGGTCTTCACGCGGTTCAGGATCTCGACAAAGGTTTGCAGATCCTTCATCGGGATGCTGTTTTCAGGCTTGCTCTTCTCGGCCAGCACGCTGTGGGTCAGGGTGATGCCGCCGCCGAGGACGACGCCGGCGAGCAGGGCCAGGGGAACGCTGAGGGATGTACGCATGGCGCTCATTCTACCCTTTGGTTCGCAGCCAGGGCCTGGGATTGACCGGGTCGGTGCCCTTGCGCAGCTCGAAGTAGACGCCCGCCTGCTCGTGGCCGCCGGTGACGCCGCAACTGGCGATCACATCGCCGACCTGCACCCAGTCGCCGATGGCGACCGATACGTTCTGGTTGTGCCCGTATAGCGAGTAATAGCCGCCTTCATGCTCGAGCACGGCGATCAGGCCGTAGGCGTGCATCCAGCCGACGTAGGCCACGCGACCGCGGGCGATGGCGTGAACCGGGTCACCTTCGTTGCCCGAGATCCACATGCCGTTCCATTTCAGGCGGCCGCCGGCCTTGGGCTCGCCGAAGCGGGCCAGCAGCTTGCCGCGCAGCGGCCAGGGCAGCTTGCCCTTGAAGCTGGCGAAGGGCTTGCTGCCCATGTCGGCCGGCAGGTCGGACAGTGCGCTGCGCAACTGCTCGATCAGGTGACTCAGCTCTTTTTCGTCGGTCTGCAGGTGCTTGAGCTCGCCCAGCTCGCCGGCGATGCGGTTGTCGATGGCGTTCATGGCCTGCTCGCGCTCGCCGCGCACCGAGTCCAGCGCCAGCAGGGTGCTCTGCTGCTGCGTGCGGGTGGCTTCCAGCGCGGCGGTCTGCTGCTTGAGCGCCTCGCCGATGGCCTCCAGCTTCTTCACCTGCTCGGCGATGGTGGCCATGCGCGCCACGCGGGCCCTTGCCAGGTAGTCGTAGTAGGACGACACCCGCGCCAGTTTCTGGCTGCGGTCCTGGTTCAGCAGCAGCTTGGCGTTGCCACGCTCGCCGATGACGTAGGCGCTGCGGATCTGGCGGGCCAGCGCGTGGCGATGCCTGGCCAGCTGGCTTTCCGCTTCCGCCTTCTGCGCCTCGGTCTTGCGGCGGGCCTTGTCCTGCTCGTTGATCTGGCGCTTGAGACCCTTGAGCTGGCCCACCAGCGCGGCATAGCGCTGCTCGGAGTCCTCGAGCTGGTTGCGCAGCGTGTCCTGCCGGCCCTTGTCCTGGTCCAGCGACTGCTGGAGGTCCTGGATGCGCGAGCGCAGTTTGGCCAGCTGCTCGGCGTTCTGCTGGGCGGGGTCGGCTGCCGCCCGTGCCGGCGGGCCCGCCAGCAGCGCCGCGAGCGCGAACGATGCAATAATCGCGGCCCTTCG